>JBDRTC010000405.1:0-4310 GCA_043824335.1 Planctomycetota bacterium
CCGCCTCACCGGCCCTCGCTCAAGCTGCCGACCGCCGTCCGCCAGACCGACCGGCGAGGAGAGAAATTCGGCGAAAATGGAAAGCAGATCCTCGGAAAGGCGGTTCATCTCCTCCAAGGCTCCCATCATAAGCGCAATTTCGCTCCCCATCTGACCGGTCTCGACAAGCTGCTCGAGAGCCACCTTCGTCCTCTCCGCGGCGTCCTTCTCTGGTTCGGACGATCCGGTGAATTGGGCACGCGGCCCACACCCGACCAGTACGACAAGAGCCAGAGGCAACGACAACCTGCATCGGGTCATCTGGGTACCACTCCTTCTGCTTCCGCGTTGGGGAACGAAGACTACTGAAAGCTGGCTATCTCGTTGCCTGCCTTGGTCCCCAAACTCTGATAAAGGTCGTAATCGATCGTTTCAGTGACGAACCGCACCGACCCGTCGGCCACCGCGTGAACCGAACCGCCGGGGTGGTTGCTCCGTGAAGGATACAGACCGTCTCTGTCCGAAGAGTACCCCGGAGGACCGGTCGCGACACACGTGGGAAACCTCCAGTTGGGTGGCGCCACCGTGTTGAACACGGTCTGGGTGTAACAGCTGCCCAACCATGCCCAACCATGCCCAGCCGTTGCTGCCGAGGTGGTCCGTCGGATCGCTCTGGATGTGACTGAGGCAACTCTGGTCCCAAGCCGCGATCGCAGACATGGGCAAGTTGGGCTTGTTCCAAGGGTGCGCGCCGCCGTACTGTGCGTTCGCCACCGGTTCGCCGGGCCAGAATTGGCCGTTATAACTCCCGTCGCCACTGAGCATCTCGGCGGCCAGGATAGTGTTGGAAGTCCCGTCCAGGAATTGCGCGATCCGGGTTTCGTGATGGGTGCTGAACGCCCCGGGGAAGTTTTGTCCGGAGGACCAATACAGCGTAGGACCAACACTTACCGCGTAGTTGCACCCCGGTCCGCCCGCCAAATAGTCGTTTGTCGCCTGGGGCGCCGTGGGCGCAACGGAGGGACAGAGGAAACTTTCGATTCTCGCATTCCAGACGCGGGGGGGATTCTGGTACCATGTCTCTTGGTGGAAATCGACCTGATCGTAGAGTGTACCCTGCTCAATGTAGGGCAGCAGCATCGTGTGAGCGCTGAAGCCCTGCCAGGCGCGCTACGAGTCGCAAGTGGCGCTAACCGGCTGCTAAGGGATTGCAGCGGTACCAGGGCACGTAAGCATGGCGAGGGAACGTTTTGTAGACGTCGTGGTAGTTGTGCGCGCCCAATGCAAACTGCTTGAGGTTATTGGTGCATTGGCTCCGCCGGGCCGCTTCCCGCGCCGCCTGGACGGCCGGCAGCAACAGGGCGATCAAGATCCCGATGATGGCGATCACCACCAAGAGCTCAACTAGTGTAAAAGCTTTGCGAAACGCTGCCATGCCATCACCCCCCTTTATTACGGTGGCAAGAATGGCAAGAATGCACATTGAGCAAGGGCGAGAGATGCGCGTCTTCAGCCCAGCGCAACGCGCGGATCGACACCCCCTGCCCAGAGGCGATATTATGATACCAAGCGTCTCCGGCCAGTACAACGGTTCTTCTAGCCGACATTTCCCGTTTGGGTTGAGCCTGGAACCGATCCAGGCTCGCAGTGTCGCGATTATGGCAAGCCGCCCCCCAACAAGCCTATCGCGTGGAGATTCTTGCCATTTTCTCTCCCGCAGTCACGATTTCCGGGTTCCGACCGCGCAAGGTACCGACCGGCGAGGCCCTTGCCCTGGTCGGCGACACCTACAAGAGCATGATCTACACCTGCCAACTCTGTGGGGCGAATCCGTTCGACTACCCCGTTCTGAATCGCAGCCGTGGGGTCCGATCGGCGAGTCGGCCGCCAGGGCCGCTTCCGCCGCAGTTCGCGGGAGACGGTGCTCTTGCTCTGGCCGAGCCGGTCGGCGATCTGCGTTTGCATTTTTCCCGCCCGATGCATATGGGCTATAACCTCACGCTCCTCCAGGGTAAGATGACTTGCCATCGCGGGGACTCCTTTCGAATGGGACCTTCCTCAAAAACGCCCATTCGAACGTCCCCGCGATGTTTTCGCCAAGACCAGTTTCCCACAGGGTTGCGATTCAATTTTGACAGCAGGAAAGGAAAGGAAAAGACAGAGTCTATTTCGAGCGATCTACGGCGAAGGTGATGTCGGAAGGCCGACGCGTAGTCGCACCCGATGGGATCGGAGTTGTTGTCTTTGCGCACAAGTCGACGACGGGATGGGAAGCGCAGCTGCAAGCGATGGTGGATGCAGGATGGACCATGACGGGATCTTGGCCAATTGACACGGAGATGGGAAACAGACTGCGTGCAATCGGATCGGCTGCGTTAGCATCATCAGTGCATCTAGTCTGCCGACCTCGTGAAAATGAAGATGGTTCACTCCGCGAAGAAACCGGCGAATGGCGTGACGTCCTTTCCGAACTCCCCAACAGAATCCACGAATGGATGCCGCGGCTGGCAGCCGAGGGCGTCGTCGGAGCCGATGCGATCTTTGCCTGTCTAGGGCCGGCGCTCGAAATCTTCAGTCGATACAGTCGGGTCGAGAAGGCGAGCGGGGAAGCGGTTCCGCTGCGGGAATACCTGGAACAGGTCTGGGCGGCCGTCTCGACGGAAGCCCTGTCTATGATTTTCCAGGATGCCGACGCTGCCGGTCTGGAGCCCGACGCCCGACTGACGGCCATGTGGCTCTGGACCCTTTCGAAGGATGAAGGCGGAAGGATGAAGGATGAAAAGGGAGAAGAGGAATTCAGCCCTCAGCCTTCATCCTTCATCCTTGAGTTTGACGCGGCGAGGAAGATTGCCCAAGGATTGGGCATCCATCTGGAGAAGAGCGATTCGTTCGTCGAGGTGAAGGGCGACAAGGCCCGACTGCTGCCGGTGGCCGAACGCACACAGCATCTTTTCGGCAAGGACAACGCGGTGACCGCCGGCAAGAGCCGCCGCAAGAAGAAGTCGAAACAGATGTCGTTGTTCGACGAAGTCGACGAAGCCGAAGCGGCCGATGACGGCTGGGGTGACGTGAAAGGCCCCGCACCCGGCGAAACGGCCCTCGATCGCGTCCGCCAGGCAATGATCCTCTTCGGCGCCGGCCTGGGCGAGGCGATGAAGCGGTTCCTGGTCGACGACGGCGCGGGCACCGACGCCCGGTTCTGGCGTCTCGCCCAATCCCTCTCCGCCCTCTACCCCCGCGGCACCGACGAAAAACGCTGGGTCGACGGTAACCAGCGAGAGCCGCCTCAACCGGCAGGAGGCGACCTTGGTGTGCCGGAAGGTTCAGGAGCTACTGGACTGCGGTGTGGCAGCCGGCGACATCGCCGTCATAACGCCTTACGCGGCCCAGGTGCGGTTCCTTCGCGAGCAGTTGCCCGTGGCGGGCCTGGGGAGATCGACAGCGTGGACGGTTTCCAGGGCCGGGAGAAGGAGGCCGTCGTGATGTCGCTGGTGCGGTCCAACCCAAAGGGCGAGATTGGCTTCCTGGCAGACGTGCGACGAATGGACGTTGCGATGGAGGTCTACGGCCAGGCCCGCCACTGAGGCACTCGATTCCGAACACGAGCCGACGCGGCGGGTCCGGAACCTCGCCCGTTCCGTTGTCCTATCCCCAAGTCGTCAATGGCGTGTCCCAAAATACGACCGGAATGGGGCGCGCGGCGGCGATCACCAGTTCTCCCTCAATCGGGTGGCAAATCACGGGCAATCGACGCCGTCTCAGGAAACGGTTGTGCCGGGGTTCTTCGGATGCGTCGTATTCCCAACGATTCTTGACTCGGGGCATGCACCTGCTAAGTTGAGGGGAACGACAGGTCCCAGGCGTTCCCGGAAACGAAGGTATGATGTCACACTCATCCCCTTCTACATCGACGAGTCTCCTGCTACGTGCGGCTGTTTAAGAGCCGGAGGCTTGGCAGCGTTTCGCCGAGATCTATGGACCGCCGGTGTACGGATGGTGTCGCCAGGCGGGCCTGCAACCGGAAGATGCCGCCGACGTCTCCCAGGAAACCTTTGCCACGGTGGCGGTCCAGCTGAGTGGCTTTCGTCGCGAGAAACCAGGCGACAGCTTTCGAGACTGTCGACACATCCGGGGCGGCGACGCCGCAACCTATTGCGAGCACGAAGGATGCGCCGGTCCAGACCAGGCCCCCGAAAAAAGGTTTGCCACACGGTTGCCACAGAACGCGCCCGAGCCGATCGTCGACCCCGACCTGGCCCGGCTTGTGGCGGCCTGGCCCGAGCTGCCGGAGCACATCCGGCAGACCGTGCTGACCCTTGTCGAATCGGCCA
>JBDRTC010000406.1:0-11640 GCA_043824335.1 Planctomycetota bacterium
GCCTTGCTTCCGCCGGGCACACAGAAGAGAATGTCCCCTTCGATGGCCACGTTCTCGGCCGCCGCCCAGGTGCCATACCGCGCGCCGAACGCCTCGACCAGGTCGACGACCCAAACCTCGTCGCCCGACGCCGCCCGATAGGCGGCCAGCCGTCCCGCGGGGTTTAGCTGGTAGACGATGCCGTCGGAGTAGGCCGGGGTGGTCCGCGAGCCGGGGTAGGGGCCGGTCCAACTCTCGCCGTGGAGTGACTCCCACAGGAGCCGGCCGTCCATGTCCAGGGCGAGCACTTTTTCGACGTCGCCAAAATCGCCCGCCGTGAAAATCTTGTCGTCGGCGATCGAGACGCCCGAAAAGCCCTCGCCCGCCTCGGAGAACTTCCAGAGCAGTGTGGGCCCACCCTCCGGCCATTTTTTCAAGAGACCCGTTTCCCGCGAGACGTTGTCGCGCTCGGGCCCGTGGAAGTGCGGCCACCACGGCCGGCCGTCGCGCTCATCGGCGTTGAGCACGGCGGCCCCAAGGGTCAACTGGGCCAGAACGACCAATGCGGTAAGACTGCATCGCGCCGGGCGCCCCAAACGAGCGTTCCACGGTCGGACCTTGCGACAAGAACACGCGGACACTCTCATCTCGGCATCTCCTGCGCGTGAAGGCTGGCAAATCGGCCTGGAGGGACAAGCCCCCATTGTACCTCGAACGTTCCCGAGGGGAATGATTTTCAAGACAAACCTCCCACCACTCCCGCCGGTGCGGCAGTTGGACTGCCGCATCTCGGGCCTCGGGCGAACCTGCTTGACTTCGCGACGGCCCTGCGCTAACCTGTTTGCTGGTTCATGGGAGAGCGTAGCCTGAGTAGGCCTCGGGAATGCTTTCGCGGAAGGTAGGGTGGGTCGAGCGAAACGAGACCCACGCGTCACTGACTTTGCCAGACAGGAGACCGCCATGAAGAAGTCGAGTCTTACGCGTCGTGAGTTTTCCGGTTCCGTGGCGGCCCTGGGGGCGGGGCTCTTGATCGTGCCCCGGCACGCGGTGGCCGCAAGCGGTCAGACCCCGCCCAGCGAGAAGATTAACATCGCCGGCGTTGGCGTCGGCGGCATGGGACGCGGCGACTTAAACGACGTCAAGAACGAAAACGTCGTCGCCCTCTGCGACGTCGATCTGAATCGCTCCGGCGACACGTTCAAGACGTTCCCCGAGGCCAAGCCGTACCGCGACTTTCGCCAGATGTTCGACGAGATGGAAGACCAGATCGACGCGGTCACCGTCGCCACGCCCGACCACACCCACGCCGTGGCGGCCATGGCGGCCATCCGGCGCAATAAGCACGTCTACTGCCAGAAGCCGCTGGCCCATTCGGTCCACGAGGTCCGCCAACTGATGAAGGCCGCCGAGGAGCACAACGTCGTCACGCAGCTTGGCAACCAGGGCCACTCGTTCGATTCCATCCGCACCTTCTGCGAATGGATCTGGGACGGGGCGATCGGCAACGTCCACACGATCCACCTGGGCTGCGCCGCCGTGAACTCGGGGCTCGACGCTCTCCCGAGGCTGGCGGAAACACACCAAGTGCCCCCCACGCTCGATTGGGACCTCTGGCTCGGCCCCGCTCAAGAGCGGCCCTACCACCCGGCCTATCTCCCCGGCACCTGGCGCGGCTGGGTGCCCTTCGGCAACGGCACCGTGGGCGACTGGACCTGCCACGTGGTCGATCCCGTCTTCTGGGCCCTGAAACTCGGCTCGCCCACCTCGATCCAGGCGGAAGCGAAAGACTACGACCCCAAAACCCAGGGCGACGCCTTCCCCAAGGGCGAAAGGATCACCTACGAGTTTCCCGCCAAGGGCGACCGCGGCCCGATCACCATGCACTGGTATAGCGGCACCGAGCCGATCCCTCGCCCGGCCGACCTCGAAGAGGGGCGCGACCCCGTCACCACCGGCGCGGTCGTCCTCGGCGACAAGGGCACGATCCAGTACGGCTCCCACGGGGCAGGCGGTGTGCGCATCATCCCCGAGGAGAAAATGAAGGCCTACCAGCAGCCCGAAAAAACCCTTCCCCGCGGTCTGGAGCACCATCGCGACTGGCTCGACTCGATCCGCGCCGGCACCAAGGCCGGCAGCGACTTCACCCTCTACGGCGGCCCCCTCACGGAGCTCGCCATGCTCGGCGTCATTGCCCTCAAGCTCCCCGGCGTCAAGCTCCAATGGGACACCCAAAACGCCCAGTTCACCAACTCCCCCGAAGCCAACCAGCACGTCGCCCCGCCGTACCGCGAGGGGTGGACGTTGTGAGGGGAGGCGTCATGAGCGTCAAGTAGGGTGCGTGCTTGAACGCACGCGAACGTGCCGCGCGAAAAACGTGCGTGCGAGCACGCACCCTAGTGCGCTTGTAAGTGTATCGAATCAGCAGGGTGGAAGTCCCTGTCGAAGTTGGGTTTGAACTTTGTAACCGAAAGTAACTGCGTCCTCGTGAGAGGGGGTGGAGAGCAACTGGAGGTGAACGGCTGGTCCGCAGGATGACGAACTCGATTCGGCCGGTTGCCGTGGCGAGCCTGCTAGGGAAAGGCGAAGCCCAAGTGACGCTATGGTCCTCGAAAGGGATGCGGTCGGCAGACCGCGCGGTAAGCTTCGGGAAGAAAGCAAACCAAGCCCCGGAGGCGGCAGCAGGTGGTTGGAGGCGGAACGGTCGGAAGGTTTGATACATGAAGCAAGGAGACCTGAACGGAGACAAGTACGGCGTTCATTGCCCCTGATAAGGGCACGAAGAACCGACCGTTCAGGAGTCAGAGCGTCCGTATGAGCGAGGAAGCGGGGTAATGCCCGTCGAGCAAAGGGACGCAGGGAGATGGATGTGGAATGAACGGAACGACGGACGACAACCCGGCGAGAGTGTCGACCACGGCTAAGCAAGCCGGAGAAGTTCGCGCCCGATGGGCGTGGGCCGAACCGTCGGTTTGGACAGACCGCATGTTGACGGCTCTGGAACAAGGAGTGAAAGGAGGAATCTGGTTCAGCTTGATCGACAAGGTGTACGCCCCGGCGAACCTGTTTGCGTCGTACGCGAAAGTGGCGGCCAATGGGGGCGCGGCGGGCGTCGATCATGTAACGGTCGAGGACTTCACGAAACGGTTGGCCCGCAACTTGGAGAAGCTTGCCGCGCACTTGAAAGACGGTGCATATCGTCCGCAAAACGTGCGGCGAGTGAACATCCCCAAGCCGGGTACGAAGGAAACGCGGCCGTTGGGCATTCCGACGGTGCGAGATCGAGTCGTACAAGGCGCGCTGCGCCACGTATTGGAGCCGATTTTCGAGCGGCAGTTCGCCCAGCACAGCTACGGCTTTCGCCCCGCACGGGGTTGTAAAGACGCGCTGCGACGAGTGGACAAGCTGCTGAAACAAGGCTGCCGCTACGTCGTCGATGTCGATCTGAAATCCTACTTCGATACGATCCCGCACGACAAGCTGCTCGACGAGGTGCGCAAGTACGTCGGCGACAGCCGCGTGTTGGCATTGATCGAAGCGTTTTTGAAGGCCGAGATTCTCGACGGCCTGCGACAATGGACGCCGGAAAGCGGCGCGCCGCAAGGCGCGGTGCTGAGCCCGCTGCTGAGTAATCTCTACCTGAACGACTTGGACCACCAGATGGTCCGTTCGGGATACGAGATGACGCGGTATGCGGACGATCTGATGATTCAGTGCCGCAGCCGGGAAGAAGCCGAGCGGGCCTTGGCGTTGGTGCAAGCGTGGACGGCCCAAGCGGGCCTGACGTTGCATCCCACGAAGACCAAAATCGTGGACGCCGAGACCGACGGCTTCGACTTTCTGGGCTACCGGTTTGTGAAGCATCGCCGCTTCCCCCGCCGGAAGAGCCTGGCGAAGTTTCGGGACGCGATCCGAGCGAAAACGCGACGGACCGCGGGCCGTAGCTTGAGCATGATCGTTGCCGATGTCAACCGCACGCTGCGTGGCTGGTTTGAATACTTCAAACACAGCCACCGCAGCACCTTCCCCGCACTCGACGGCTGGATCCGTATGCGTCTGCGGAGTATCCTCCGCAAACGACAGGGAGGCCGTGGACGAGGACGAGGGGCGGACCATCACCGCTGGCCGAATGCCTACTTTACCGAGCAGGGGTTGTTCAACTTGACAACGGCCCATGTCTTGGTCAGTCAATCCTCTCAGAGGTAAAACCATTAACCGGAGAGCCGGATGCGGGAAATCCGCCAGTCCGGTTCGGAGGGAGGGGAGGCCGAACTCAATCGGCCTTCCCTACCCCTATCACTCCTTGCCCCTCGTCCCTCAATATCGCCCGAAGGCTCGATAGGCATCGAACAGGGCCACGATGTTCTCGGTGGGCGTATCCGCCTGGATGTTGTGCGCGGTGCAAAAAATGAATCCTCCGCCGGGAGCGAGCGTTTCGACCCGTTCCCGCACTTCGTCGCGCACCTGGTCGGGCGTGCCGAAAGGGAGCGTTCGCTGAATGGAAATCGATCCGTGGAACGAGAGCCGGTCGCCGTGGCGGCGTTTCAGCTCGCGGCGGTCCATGTCGACGACGTCGGGCTGCACGGGATTCAGGACGTCCAGCCCGCACTCGATCAGGTCGGGGATGATCGGTTTGATCGAGCCGCACGAGTGGTGGGCGACCTTCGCGCCGTAGCGCTTCGCCAGGTCGATAAACGCCTTGAAGCCGGGCCGGAGGAACCGCCGCCACATCTGGGGCGACATGAAGAGGCCCTTCTGCGTGCCGAAGTCGTCGCCCATCATGAGAATGTCGATGCCGCCGCCGGCCGCCTCGAACGTGCGTCGGGCATATTCCAGGTAGAAGGCGGTGATCTGCTGAAAGATGTACTCGGCGATTTCAGGGGCCAGGGCCAGGTCGAGCAGGATCTGGTCGATGCCGCGCACGTACATCGCCGGCTTGAGTTGCGCGCAGCGGTTCATCCGGTCGCCCATGAAGACCACGACCTTTCCCGTGCGGCGGGCGTCGGCCACCTGCCGGGCCACGCAGTCGTAGTCGAACCAGTCGGGGCTGGGCCACTTGGGGTAGTCGCGCAGTTCGTCGACCGACTTGGCCTCTTTGAGCGGGAAGTGGAGCACTTCCTGGTAGACGCTGGTCTCCGCGCCCGAGGCAACCTCGACCCGCACCCTCGGCACGCCCCAATGGTCTTCCACGCTCCCGTCGTCGCGCACCACCGGCTCGGGCCCCACGTATTTCGGCCCCTCGACGTAGCGGAAGTCGACGTCGAGATGCTCCAGCAGTTCCTCCTGGGTGGAGAGGCCGAAATGCTCCAGCAGCCGGGCGTTGACCGCCGTGGTGGCCCAGTAGTCGATGGGCACCCGGTCGGGCTCTTTGTGGTCGAGTGCGAGGAAGACTCGCTGGCGTGCGTCCATGGGTCGTTCTCCTCTACGGCGAGGCTTCGCTCTTGGCTCCATCGGCTTTCGGTCCCACGTTCCAGAGGAAGCAGGCCAACAGGGCGCCGAGAAAGGCGGCGGACCCGAACGTGACGAAGGTGATTTCGTAACCGTGCGATTTAATCAGTCTCCCCGCCCCCCAGCCGGCCAAGGTCGCGCCGACGTAGCCCAGGGCGTCGATGAACCCCGACGCACCGGCGGCGCCCGACTTTTTGCCGAAGTCCTGGGCCGCGTGGCCGACGATGAGGATGTGGGGGCCGTATGTGCAGAACCCGACCAGCGCCACGACGAGCACCACGAGCCACGTGTTCCTCGGATCGACGTACGGAAAGAGAATGGAGAATACGCCGAGGAGCACGAGGAGCACGACGATGACCGGCCCGCGCCGCCCGCCAAAGAAACGATCGGTGGCCCAGCCCGCCAGGATGGCGCCCGCCGAACCTGCCAGGGGGTGAATACAGAGCTTCATCGCCTTCTTGAAATTCGCCAAAAGGGGTGCGGCGTCGCCCACGCCCTGGGCGTCGAGGAAGGCCGGCAACCAGTTGACGAACCCGTAGCGGTTTACGTCGAGGAGGAAGAACGTGCAGGCCAGGATCCACAAGTAGGGGTTCGTCAAGGTTCGAAGCACGTTGGCGCGGATGGTCGTGCCCGGGGCGCCCTTCCCGGAACGGGGCGGTTCCGCTTCCACGTTTACCGCCGGCAGCCCCACGTCTTCGGGTTGGTTCCGGATGAGCAGGAAAAAAAGACTCCAATTCCCGCAAAGAAGATCGCGGGAACCAGGAACACAGAGCGCCAGTCGCCGCCCATCTCCTCAGCGAAGTAGCCCACCAGGAAAAGCGCCAAGAGGGTCGCGAACGCGCCGCCGAACTGGTAACAGGTCCCCATCAGGCCCATGACCTTGCCGCGCCGTTCGGCAGGGTACCAATGGGCCATCACCTTCACCATGGGCGACCAGCCCATGGCCTGAAGGAATCCGTTGACGCCCCAGAAAACGGCCAGAAGCACGAGCACCTGCCGGGAGTTCGCAGGTTCGGGCGGGACCGCGAGCACGAGCGCGAACACCGCCAGGTTCATCACCACCGACCCGAAAACGCCCAGGGTGGCGATCACGCGCGCGCCGAAGCGGTCGGCAAGCTGGCCGTTGACGAATTGCCCCAGGGCGTACATCAAGGTGAGCGAGGAAAGAACGATGCCGAACTGCTCGGTGTCCCAGGAGTACGTGTCGCACAACGCCGTCTTCGCCACCGGCATGTTGTAGCGGCAAAAGTAGTAGGCGAAGTACGTGACCCACACCGACCAGAAAATCCTCCGCTGCCACCCCTTCAAGTCGGCCGCGGAATCGTTCGCCCGATTGCTCATCCGGTGTCCTCCTGTGAACCCCTGGTTTTAAACCGCTCGCTTGGTGGTCTGTTTTACAGAGTCGGTGCGACGGGCATCCACGCCCCCTTTATAATCGACGCCGAAAGCGGACTCAACCCTGGTCGGAAGTTCTCCCCAGTCGGACTTGCGGAACGAGAACGCCCACCGACCGCGGTCGGTGGGGTATGCGCTAAGCGGCCCAGTGATCGACTCATCCGCCTTCCGCACGTTTTGACACCAGCCCCCCGCGTGCATAGAATCGTACCGAGGTCGGATACACAAGCCTGCCACCAAGCCCCCTCCAGGAGATCGAGCATGTATCGTCCCACTGAACCCCTGCCGCTGGTCGCCGCGGCGCTCTTGATCGCGGTTTTCGGCTGGATCGGTCCCGGGGCCGCGGCCACGCTCGAGATCGGCCAGGCCGCACCGGACTTTTGTCTCCCCGGCGTCGACGGAAAGGAGCACTGCCTCAAGGATTTTTCCGAGGCCCCCGTTCTCGTGCTCGTTTTCACCTGCAACCATTGCCCCACCGCCCAGGCGTACGAGGGCCGGATCAAGAAGCTGGCCGAGGACTACGCCGACCGGGGCGTGGCCGTGGTGGCCATCTCGCCCAATGACCCCCTGGCGCTTAGGCTCGACGAGCTCGGCTACACCGACGTGAGCGATTCGCTGGAAGACATGAAGATCCGCGCCAAGAGCGAGTCGTTCAATTTCCCCTATCTCTACGACGGCGACGCCCAAGAGGTCTCCCGCGCGTACGGTCCGGTGGCCACGCCGCACGTGTTCGTCTTCGACGCAGCCCGCAAGCTCCGCTACGCCGGCCGGATCGACGACTCGGCCAAGCCCGAGGGCGTCACCTCACGCGACACGCGCAACGCCGTCGACGCCCTGCTGGCCAAAAGGCCCGTGCCGGTCGAGAAGACGCGAACGGTCGGCTGCTCGGTCAAGTGGTCCGACAAGCGCCCTTCCGTCGAGGCTGCCCTGAAGAAGTGGGCCAAGGAGAAAGTCACTCTCGAACGGATCGACACGTCGGGCGTGGAAGCACTGGTCAAGAACGACTCAAAAAACCTCCGGCTAATCAACGTTTGGGCCACCTCGTGCGGGCCCTGCCTGGTCGAGTTCCCGGAGCTTGTGGCCATGCACCGCAGCTACCGGCGGCGGGAGTTCGAGCTGGTCACGATCAGCTCCGATCCGCTGGAGCGGGAGGGGCAAGCCATGTCGGTGCTCGAACAGGAGCACGCGTCGTCGAAGAACTATCTCTTCGTCGGCGCGAACGAGTATCAGTTGGCCGAAGCCCTGGACGATCAGTGGCAAGGCGCCCTGCCGTACACGCTCCTCGTCGCGCCCGGTGGAAAGATTGTTTACCGCAAACAGGGAGAGCTCGATCCGGTGGAAGTGAAACAGGCGATCGTCGGCCATCTTGGACGGGTGTACAAGTAGGCGTCCGGATACGTGAGCCGAACGAGTTTCCGTCGAAACGACGTGCGAACGATTATCGTCTTGACGACGCTCAACCTGCCCGCTATCGTTAGCTACTTTACCGCCTGGCGTCGCTGTCCCATAGAAACCACCGGGGAGTTTTCCGCAGCCATGAGCGAGCAGCATCGGGTTGTCATCACCGATTTCCTTACCGGCGATCTGGAACCGGAGCGCGAGGTCCTGGGCGACGTTGCCGAAGTGACGGCGTTCGGGGCTCTGAGCGAGGAGGAGCTGGTCGGGCGGATTGAAGAGGCCGATGCGATCATCCTCTATCACCAGATGACGCTCCGCCGGCCGACGCTCGAGCGGCTCACGCGGTGCAAGCTGATCGTCCGGGGCGGCGTGGGGGTCGACAACGTCGATCGCCAGTTCGCCCGCCAGCGGGGGATTCCCGTGGCCAACGTGCCCGACTACGGCTCCGAAGAGGTGGCCGATACGGCCCTCGCCATGACCCTGGCCCTTTGCCGGGGCACGCACCTCTTGAACTCTCGCCTGCGGGCAGGCGAGGGCCCCTGGTCGCACGAGCAGGCGGCGCCGATCGCCCGATTGCGAGGGCGTGTGTTCGGCGTCATCGGACTGGGGCGGATCGGCACGGCCGCCGCGCTTCGGGCCAAGGCGTTCGGAATGGACGTGCTCTTCTACGACCCCTACAAGCCGGATGGATACGACAAGGCCCTCGGCGCCCGCCGCGCGGAGACGCTTCGGGAGCTGTTGGCCGAGTCGCTCGTGGTCAGTTTGCACTGCCCTTTGACCGACGAGACCCGACACATGATCGACGCGGCGGCCGTCGCCCAAATGCCCCAGGGCTCGTACCTGGTAAACACGGCCCGGGGTGAAGTCGTTGACACCCGACCGCTCCCCGAAGCGATCGCCTCGGGGCAATTGGCCGGGGTGGGGCTCGATGTCCTGGAAACGGAACCGCCGTCGGACGACGATCCGCTGGTGGTCGCCTGGCGCGACCCGGGCCACCCGGCCCATCACCGCCTCATCCTCAACCCGCACGCCGCCTTCTACAGTGAGGAGGGCCTGATGGACATCCGGCGGAAGACGGCCGAGGCGTGCCGTCGGGCCGTGCTCGGCGAGCCCCTGCGGAACGTGGTGAACTGAGCCGTCAACGTCCACGGGGTGCGACAATTTCCCCTGGCGCTATCGGCGGGCTTTGGGTAGACTGGGTAATCACGTGTTTGGCACGTCACTTTTGCCCGATCATCGCCAGGAGGAAGGTCCTGGAGGAAACGCCCCGGATGGACCGTGAAGCTTTCAAGGAGCGGATGCGAGTAGAGATGGAGAAGTTGTTGGATTACGCGTGATTTCAGATTACCGAACCAATCGTGAGGAGTAAAACATGGCCAAGATAGCTATTATCGGTGCCGGTAGTATGGTGTTTAGCACGACGCTCACAAACGACATACTGCAAACACCAGGACTCGAGGGTTCAACGGTTGCCCTGATGGACCCGGTCTTGCCCAAAGCGAAAAGCGTCGAGGACTACACGAGCAAGATCATCAAGAAGAATAACCTTTCGCACAGGGTATTTTCAACGGCCGACAGAAGAGAAGCTCTCGAGAACGCCGATTACGTCATCACCACGTTTCAAATAGGAGGCATGGAAGCTTACAAACACGACTATGAAATCCCGATGAGATACGGCGTCGATCAGTGTATCGGGCAGTGCGTGGGGCCCGGCGGAGTGTTCCGAGGGTTGAGAACCATCCCGGTGCTCGTGGAACTGATACGCGACATGGAGGAAGTTTGCCCGAGTGCGATCCTGCTGAATTACGTCAACCCGATGTGTACGTGTTCAATCGGCATGGCGATGTCGAGCGAGATCCCCTTCGTGGGTTTGTGTCACGGCATCCAAACAACGCTGGATTTGATCTCCGGCTATGTTGGCGTTGACAAAGAGGATATTGACTTCCTGGCGGCGGGCATCAATCACATGGCGTGGTTTCTCAAGCTCGAGAAAGATGGAAAGGACCTCTATCCGATCTTTCGAGAGAACATCGAAAAGCCCGAGTATTACATCAATGACAAAGCCCGGATCGAAGTTTGCCGTCATTTCGGCTACTTCATGACCGAGAGTACGGGCCACCTTTCCGAATACCTGTACTGGTTCAGGAAGAATCGCGAACTGCTCGACACGTACTGCGACCAACCGTTCTTTGGCGGTGAATCGGGCATCGGCTACCGGTTCTGCAACGACATCGCGGAGAGATTCAAGAAGGAAGATGTCTTCAGCCTCGAGAGTGGCGAACTCGAACCGAGGAGTGTCGACTATTGTTCGTATATCCTCGAGGCCCTGGAAACGGGCAAGCCGTTCCGGCTCAACGGCAATATCATCAACCGTGAAGGCTACATTAGCAACCTGCCTCGCGAGGGCTGTGTGGAGGTTCCAATTTACGTCGACAAATCGGGGCTGCATCCGCTGCATGTGGGTCGACTGCCGTCGCAGTTGGCCGCCCTGAATCGAAGCAACGTCACCCTGCAAATGCTCGCGGCCGAAGCAGCCGTTACCGCCGACCCGGAACTGGCGTACGCGGCCGTGGCTATGGATCCGCTGACTTCAGCAGTCCTTGGGCTGAAAGAGACACGCGACATGGTCAGAGAGCTGTTCGAAGCAGAAGCCCCATGGCTGCCGCACTTCAAGGGTAAATCCCTGAGAGGTCTCGATATCATCAACGTGCCGGAAGGTACCGTGGGCGTCGATGTGCCGCTGGATCCGGCCCTTGCCGTAGCCAATCGATTCGGCAAGCTGGCCGGCGACTAGCGCATTGAATACCAATTTCGCGTTGATCCTGAGGGAGTGACGAACATGACTCCGCGCGACAATCTGCTGAGCCTTTATCGACGAACCGGGTTTGAGCACGCGCCCGTGCATTTTAATCTGTGCCCCGCACAGGAGAAGACTTTCCGGAAGAAGTATCCGGGACAGGGCGAGTACGCCGAAGTATTTCAGTTTCCCATGCAGGTGATAACCGATCCGGGGTTCCCATGGATCGCGGAGATCGAAGGGTTTGTTCCGCAGCGCATATGGGACTACGACCTCTATTACGATCCGCCCATCGCTGACCGTGCCCGATTGGATATATGGGGTATTGCCCATGAACCGGGCGGCGAGGCCGCGCATCACATGACACTCATGCGGCACCCGCTGGAGAGACTTGACAGCCTGGAACAACTCCAGGAATATCCCTGGCCGGATTTCGAGAAGGCAGACTGGTCGTATCTGGATTCCCAGATCGCCGCGATTCACGAAAAGGGGCTCGCAGCCCAGATATGGATGGAATGCACGATCTGGGAAACCGCGTGGTACATGCGGCGAATGGAGACCCTCATGACCGAGATGGCCATGGAGGACGAGAAGGCGGTATTCCTGCTGGACAAGATTACGGACCT
>JBDRTC010000407.1:0-2143 GCA_043824335.1 Planctomycetota bacterium
AATCCCGTCTGCTGTGTCGATTGCCATGAGCATACCGTATGTTCATGAAAAAGCAACCGAAACTCATGAAAGCGACCGCTGCGACCAGCCCGATTGGGGGGATCTGGTCCGAAAACGGCCGATTCGGTATCATCGCTGGTATGGATGTTTCGGAATCGACCCCATCGGATGATCGGGCTAGCCCGCCCGTCGAGGTGCTGATCGTCGACAACGACGAGGCGCACGCCCAAACCGTGGCTGAAAGTCTCCAGCGCGTGGGATTCTCCTGCCACGTGGCCGGCTCGGGCCCCCAAGGCGCCGACATGATCGAAGAGGGCGACTTCGACGTTATTGTTACCGACCTGGTGATGAATGACGTCGACGGGCTGGGGATCCTCGCCCGAGCGAAAGAGGGGCTCCCCGACGCGGAAGTCATCCTGATGACCGGCCACGGCAGCGTCCCCTCGGCCGTCAACGCCATGCAGCAGGGGGCCTTCAACTACCTGCTGAAGCCGTTGGACCTGGGCCAGCTCCGTGCGGTGGCGGAGAAGGCGGCCGAGCGCGCGCGCCTCCGCCGGGCGAACGTGGAACTGAAGCGCCGGCTCGACGAGCGGTTCGGCTTCGAGGGCGTGGTCGGTTCGAGCCCCCAGATGCACCAGGTCATCGAGCGGCTCAAACGCATCGCTCCGACCAACGCCAGCGTGCTCATCCAGGGCGAGACCGGCACCGGCAAGGAGCTGGTCGCCCAGGCGATCCATCAGAACAGCCCCCGCAAGAACAAGCCGTTCGTGGGCCTCAACTGCGCCGCCTTGAGCGAAAACATCCTCGAAAGCGAGCTGTTCGGCCACGTGAAGGGCGCGTTCACCGACGCCTCGACCGACCGGGTGGGCAAGTTCGAGTACGCCCACGGGGGAACCCTCTTTCTGGACGAAGTCGGCGACATGCCGATGCCCACCCAGATCAAGCTGCTTCGGGTGCTCGAAAGCGGCGAGATCACCCGGGTGGGGTCGAACGACCCCATCAAGGTGAACGTGCGGATTCTCTCGGCCACCAACCAGAACCTGGAAGAGGCGATTGATGCCGGCACGTTCCGCAACGACCTCTATCACCGGCTGAAGGTGGTGACCGTCGGGCTCCCGAGCCTCGTCCAGCGCAGCGCCGACATTCCCGTGCTCATCGACCACTTCATGAAGCTCTTTGCCAAGAAGCACGACAAGCAGGTCAAAGGCATGTCGCCCCCGGCCCGGCGCAAGATGCTCTCCTACGAATGGCCGGGCAACGTGCGCCAGCTCCGCAACGTGGTGGAGAGCATGGTGGTGGTCGACTACGACGGCCTGCTGGACAAGGACGATCTTCCCGACGAGCTGGCCGACCCCGGCGAACCCGCCGCCGAGCCCTCGACCGCCTCGCTGACCAATCTCGTCGGCAAACCCCTCGACGAGCTCGAACGCCTCTTCATCGCCGAAACCCTCCGCGTCGCCGGCGGCAACCGCGAAGAAGCCGCCAAGATGTTGGGCATCGGGGAGAGGACGCTTTACCGAAAAATCAAAGAGTATGCTCTGTAAGGCAGAGAATCTTTTGCTTTTTGTAGGCCAACCGTTATGCTGTCCGTCGATCAACTGTCCGATGCCTTGTTCGAGAAGATCGCCACGCGCGAGATAGTGGAGCGATTGAATCGCATTTCAGGTACGGATGTGACCGTATTGATCCAGGGCGAGGATGGCACCGGCAAGGGCCTCGTTGCCGAAGCGATTCACTGCAGCAGCGCGCGCAGGAGCGCGCGCTTCGCGGTTGTGAACTGCAGCGCTTCGAACGAGACCGCTCTTGAAAGTCAGTTGTTCGGCCATGTTAGAGGTGCGTTCGCCGACGCCTTGACCGAACGAGTCGGCAGCTTTGAACACGCCCACGGCGGCACGCTCCTTTTGGACGACCTCGGTGACATGCCATTGCCGACTCAAGGCAAGCTACTGCAAGCTCTGGAAAACGGTGAGATCATTCGGCTCGGATCCAACGATGCCATCGAGATCAACGTTCGCGTCATTGCTGCGACGAACCGGGGCCTTGAGCGCGACGTAGAAGCGGGGACATTCCGGAGCGACCTGTACCACGCGCTGAGGGTGGTTGTCATTCGTCTGCCAGCGCTGGTTGGCCGAAGCACCGACAT
>JBDRTC010000408.1:0-3695 GCA_043824335.1 Planctomycetota bacterium
CGGAGGAAGCACGTAGGTTATGCTTCAGCATATCACGCGCCGGCGCCAGCTCGCCGTGCTCGTCGATTTGATGGCGATATGCCGAAGCGCCAGTTCGCCGTGCTCGTGGATGCAATTGCGATATGCTGAAGCATAACCTACGCGTTACTGTTCGCTCTTCCCAGCCCCCGGCTGCAGGATCACGTAGGCCCAGAGGAAGAGAAGGGCCATCACCACGTCGATCACCACGAAGGGCTTCCAGATCCAGGGGATGTCGGTGGCCAACCAGTGCGAGGTGGCAACGCCCGAGTAGGCCACCTTGAGCATGAGCCCGTAGAGGATCAGGACCCGGCCGGCCGCCGGGTCCCGGGCGATCTGGACGAAAAGGACGGCGAAAATCAACAAGAGCGCGGCCGGAAACTGCACGTAGCCCACGTGGTTCGGGGGCGTTACGTCGCAGAGTTTGAAGACGTAGAGCGGGGCCGCCAGAAAGAGGAAGCCCAGCACACCGTCGTAGAGGGCCGCAAGGACGAACAAGGGCGTAATCCATTTGGGCGGTTTCATGTTGCTTTCTCCGAGGAGTGTTTGGAGGCGCAAAGGTATTTTCGGTTGAAATTCTCCCGGCGCCACTTGGTGATTTCGTCGCTGTAGAGCTCGACGGCCAAGCGGTGGAATCCCGCTCTCAGCTCGTCGACGGTCATCGGCTGGGGACGGTAGTTGATGTCGAACAGCGTGCACCGCTCCCACTGGCCGTCGTAAAGCAACTCCTTCCAGTAACGCTTGCTGACGAAGGCGTTGTCGTCGGCGAACTCGAGGAAGGGACGCTGCCACAGCTCGCAAATGCGATCGACTTCGGCGAGCACCCGGTCGACAGGCTTCTGCTTGTAACGCCCGGTCAAGAGGATCGAGCTTGCACAGAACTGGCACTGAAAGGGGCAGCCCCGGCTGGCCTGAAGGGTCAGGCGGTTGTACTTGGGCATGTCCAACAGATCGAAGGCCGGCATGGGGGCTTCGGCCAGCGGGAATTCGCCGTCGGCCCGATAGTACGGCTCGAGGTTGCCCAACTCGGCGTCGCGCAAGACCTCCCGCCAAACGGATTCCCCTTCGCCGACGACCACCGCGTCGCAATGGCCGGCCGCCTCCTCGGGTAGCGCGGTCACGTGAAGCCCGCCCAGCACGACCGGCACGCTCTCGGCTCGGTAGCGGTCGGCCAGCTCGTAGGCTTCCTGAATTTGGGCGCTGAAGCTGGAGACGGCCACGAGCCCGACGAGGATCGCGATCCAACCAGCGTAGAGATTGGCCGTCGCCATGGAGTCGCCTCACGTCTGCCGATTCCGAAGAAACCGCCCCGTATGGGATCGGACGACCATCAACGGTCAGTCTAAGCGATCCGCATCCGGCTTGGCAAGTACAAGGCGGTTGGGTGGCCGGGGCAGCCGCCAGCCACCCACAATTTCAAATGTCACGAGGTAGTACCTATCCGCTGAAAAGCTATTCTTCGGTGACCGCAACCTTCTCCATCACGTCGCCCCCCTGGATGGCGTCGACCACGTTCTGGCCTTCGATCACCCGGCCGAAAACGGAGTGCTTGCCGTCGAGCCAGGGGGTGGGCACGTGGGTGATGAAGAACTGGGAGCCGTTCGCGTTGGGGCGGTTACTGTTGGCCATGGAGAGGACGCCGGGGCCGTCGTGCTTCAACTCCGGGTGGAACTCGTCTTCAAACGTATAGCCGGGGCCGCCGGTGCCGGTGCCGCTGGGACACCCGGCCTGGATCATGAAACTGGCAATCACCCGATGAAACGTCAGTCCGTCGTAAAAGCCGTCGCCGGCCAGCTTCTCGAAGTTGGCGCAGGTCTTGGGCGCCCGGTCGGCGTGGAGTTCGATTCGGATCGTGCCTTTGTCGGTGGTGATCGTGGCAACTTTCATTCAAAGTTCCATTTCTGGGGTAAATGGGCCGAGAAACAAGCGAGTGTTGAGCGGTCTGAAGTGAGGTGCGTGAAGAGGAAAAACGGAAAAAGGGCCGCGGCCATCTTAATTCGGCCCAGGCATTATCCCAACTCATGGTGATTCCGCAACCGAGGCTCGCCCACTCTTGAATCGTGCCCCGTCTTCTCGTTCCCGCCGGATCGATTCGGAGATCCGCTCGACGGCGGTGTCCAATGGGATCGCTTCCGGTTCGGCCTCCCATCGCCACTTGATTTCCAGCTCGCGGTTCTTGAGGCCCCGCGGACCGATGACCACGCGTAACGGGACGCCGATCAGATCGGCGTCGTAAAACTTGGCGCCGGCCCGCTGGTCGCGGTCGTCCAGGAGCACGTCGATCTTTGCCGCGGCGAGCGCTTCGTAGAGCCGCTGGGCCACGTTCATCGTCTCCGCATCCGTCACGTTCACGGGCATCAGGAGCACCTCGTAGGGGGCCAGCGCCACGGGCCAGACGATCCCCCGGGCGTCGTGACTGGTTTCCACCACCGTGGCAATCAGGCGGCTAATGCCGAACTGGTAAGAGCCCATTACGATCGGGTGCTGCTGTTCGTGGTCGTCGAGGAACCGGGCGCCCAGGGCTTCGGAGTACCTGGTGCCCAGCTTGAAGACGTGGGCCACTTCGACGGCCCGCCGCAAGGCCACTGTGCTGCTGCAGCGAGGGCAGGGATCGCCGTCGACCACGACCCGCAGATCGGCAAACCCGGCGACCTGGAAATCGCGATCCGGGTTGACGCCGGTCAGGTGAGCGTCGGCCCGGTTGGCCCCGGTGACCGCGTTTTGCATGTGTTGGACGGCGCCGTCGGCCCAAACGGGGATTCTTTCCGCCAGGCCCACGGGGCCGGCGAACCCGACCGGGGCCCCGGTGACCTTCTCGATCACCCCGGGCGGGGCCAGCTCCAGATTGCTCGTGCCCAGGGCACGGCGGATCTTCGCCTCGTTGGCCTCGCGGTCGCCCCGGATCAGAACGGCGATCGGCCCATCGTCGGATGTGTAAATGAGCGTCTTAATCATCTCCGCCGGCCGGCAGCCGAGCATGGCGGCCACTTCGTCGATCGTGGTCGCGCCCGGGGTGTCGACCTGGCGAACGGCTTCTTGCGGCACCTCGGGCAGGCCCACGCCGAGAGGCCCCACTTCGGCACGCTCCAGATTGGCCGCATAGCCGCACTCCCGGCAATGGGCGACCACGTCTTCCCCGATCTCGGCCGGGACCACGAACTCGTGGCTCTCCTCGCCGCCGGTGGGGCCGCTCTCCGCCTCGGCCACCAGGTAGTCGAGCCCCAGGCGGTCGAAGATCCGGCGGTAGGCGGCAGAGAGGCTCTGGTAGCGCTTGTCGAGGGCCTCGGGCGACGGCTCGAAGCTGTAGGCGTCGGAGGTCAGGAATTCGCAGGTCCGCAATAGCCCGAAGCGGGGGCGCGGCTCGTTGCGGAACTTGGTCCGGACCTGATAGAGCGTGAGCGGCAGTTGGCGATAGCTCGAAAGATGCCGCCCCACCAGGTCGGTGACGACTTCCTCATGGGCGGGCGCGAGCACCAGGCGTGACTTGCGGTTCTGGCGGTGGAGGGTCAGCTCGATCCGCTCGTCGCCGAACGCGTCGGCGCGGCCCGTTTGCTCCCAGAGCGAGATAGGCGTCAGGGCCGGCATCGCCAACTCGACCGCTCCGGCGGCGTCCATCTCCCGGCGGAGCATCTCGATTGCCTTATTGAGCGTCCGAAGTCCCAGGGGGAGATAGGCGT
>JBDRTC010000409.1:0-2348 GCA_043824335.1 Planctomycetota bacterium
CCCGTGGCCCTGCTCAAAACTCCCCTCGAAAACGGGCTCTTGCTGCTCGTCGACGTAGACTTCGTACTTCCGCCAGTTCTCTTCCCGCTGCCATGCGGTCCGCCCGTAGTAGACCACTTCTCTAACGTCGACCGGCTCGGGCCACTCCATGGTGAGGCTCACCCCATTGGGATGCTGGTTGCCCCGAGCGCACCAGGCCTTGCCGACGTCAGCATAACTCATCGCCGCGGGTATCACTCCGTCGGCAACCCGTTCGGGTGTATAGTCGCCGCTGAAGACGGAACTGGCGTGGAACTTCGCCCGCAGCGCGAGGTTCTCCACGCCCTCTTGCTCCGCAGCCCCCCGAGCGCTCTCCGCCACCAGACCAATCGCCATGAGTAACGAGACCATTTTCATAGCTGCATCCTTATGTCCGACGCGAATTTCCGCGGCCACCCTCCAATTCTAGTCGGTGGCACAGGAAGCTGCCATCCACCCTATGTCCCTTCTTGAGCGATCCACGGCCGCTGACTCTCGCAGTGCGGGTGGTCCACCTTCCTGGCGTGGGACGGTGGACGGTTCCGATGGGAAGGGGCGGCTCCAAAACGGCACGGAATGGTTCGGCGGGGACCGGTTGACCAAATCGAGCTTCCCAGTAGTCGGCGAAGGCAGCGCGTATCGGGCCGAAGGCAAAGCTCTGCTCAAGAGTGGGGGCCGGCCAAAATGACGCAGCCGACTGCAGAACAGCTCCGCGGCGTCTAGGCGGAATGGCCTGGAGCAACGGCGTTCAGCCACTCAACACGAACCTTGCCATCGGGAATGCCGCATGTGAGAATCCGTCGCCGATCTTCGCCGGGGAACTGAGGAACTGACCGTAGGTGCCGATGTAATCGCCGTAGATCGCCTGAAAGGCCGGCACACTGGTCGGGAAATGTGCGACATACAGCAGAAAGCCGTCCATGAGGTCGATGTAGATTTCGCACGGATTCTCCCCGGTCATAATCCCCTCGGGGTTGCCTTCCTTGACGGCGGCCCGGATTCGTTTCAGATACCGCCGAACGCCCTGGGCCCAGTAGTTGCCCCCGCCTACCGGATGTCCGTGGTCCTGGCTGAAGCACTGGTAGGCGTTGCCGGTGGTCGTGTCGAGGTAGACGCCGGTGACCCCCAACTCCATGATGCGTTGGACGATGTCTTCCGCCTTCTTTGGCCAGAAATCAAGGTGCGGGCACGGCCAGGCGAAGCGCACCTCACGCTCCGTTCCTCCATGATAGACCCAAATGTACGGCGTGTTCGGATTGCCCAAAGCGTAGCGGGACTCGCCGCCACGAACCAGCACCGGCTCCATGTCCCATTCGGCGTATTGCGGAGACTTGACGTCCAGGGCGCTGCTGAGGAAATAGGGCACCGTGTAAACGCCTGCTTCCCTCAGCCGCGCCACCTCGCTCCGCATCTGCTCCGAGCCGCCGCGAGGGGGGAACAGGTCGGGGGAGCCTCTGTCACCCTGGCTGGGATCCTTCCATAGGTAGTTCCAGTGGTTTGCCCAGGGCAGTCCGAGCATGTTCCGGTATCCACAAGCGAGCGCAGCAGCAGACCCCGCGCTGGGCTGGTGAATTCAATGCGTGTTGAAGCGATGCTCAAAGTCACTGCTATATTCTGCTCAGACTCTGCAGCTTGCGTGGGACTCCGGGCTGTAACGAACAGGCCTTCCACGAGGATCAGAACCGCGGGCAGTGCCTGTCTGAGCACGGAATGCTGCACAATGCGCATCGTCATTCTCCGTTCAGGGCTTGGCGTCTGTGGCCAGCAGTTCGCGGGGTACGTGTTTGAAGAGCACCCAATGCTTGCAGTCGTTGTAGAAGAACAGCACGCTCCTTGGCCTGACGTTCCCCGGGTCAACAAATATTACTTGATCGCCGACAACTCCTCGTGCCAGCGTCCTTGGATCACAGAGTCCAGGAAGGCACAGGTTGCGGCAGCCACGGCTAGTCGGCGGATGATCTCGGGGGCTGGTGATGTGGGAGGATAGGCAGTAGTCTCACGACCAGCGAAAAGACGAAGAACGTGGCCACGACAAGTGAAACAGAAAGGACAATTTCGATCAAGCTTGGAAAATAGGTCTCTGGCTGGTTTCCAGGCATCGGGCCGGGAAGGTCCATTCCCAGAAGCACCACGTTGAGCCGGTTGAATGCCACGCCGCCAACGATAAGTATTGCTGCGACGGTGAGCACACCCGTTTGCCTGCGAAGCCGGGACTTCGCCAACAGCGCCGCCGGCAAGACACACCCGAGGAGGATTTCCGCGAAAAACAGCCCGCGACCGGGCGCCCCGAACGACTGGCGTACGGCGACGTCGCCAAGCCGCATCGCCAG
>JBDRTC010000410.1:0-6620 GCA_043824335.1 Planctomycetota bacterium
GCAATCACCACCAGAAGCTCAATCAGCGTGAACGCCATCCTCCGAGTTCCCGCACCTCGCAGAAGATTCCTTGCCCTGCGAAACACTTGGTGGTTCCTCCTATGGGTAGCGTCCCGAATCCAGGGTGCTCAATCTGCCCCCTCGGCTAACCCACGCAACACTACCCGCATTCTACTTGGCCCCCTGAATTGTACAAGTTCTCTGCGGCGGATCTGATGCCGCGGGCTCCGTGGGTTAAGAATGGCCACCCTCTCTGCCCGAGGCGCAACTCATTTATCTGCAGAGAGTTAGGTATCTCGCTGATCGGCGTGGGGCACGATTCCAACGTGCCTTGGCACGATAGAATCGTGACCCACTTTGGCTGCGGCCGTGAGGCCGCGTCAAAATGCGAAAATCGGCCCCACATTCTTGACGCCCCCCCCGGCGAAGGTGAATGAGGCCGCAGCCCCGGTCAGTACGTCAGGGCGGCACGAGCCATCACGGTGTCCGAGGGCCGGATGTCGGGGAGGTTGCTGGCGTATTCGATCTGGCGCGAAAAGACGTAGCCGATTTCCAGCCGGGCGTCGAGCCCGTCGAGCGCCTTGCGCTCCACACCCAAAAGCACGCGAAAATCGCGATAGTTGAGCACGTCGTCGGCGCCGGTCGCGCGGCGGATCGCCCAGGTCCCTCCTCCAAACTCGCCGGCCACGTAAACCCAATCCTGGACTTCTTCGGTGACGGCGCCGAGCCAGTAGACGCGGCGCGCGATTCGCGGACGGGGCACCACCAACTCCAGCTTGAGGTCTTCCCGCGGGGTCCACACCAGGCCGCCGATCGGAAGCACGCTCACGTCCTCCCGATCCAGGTAGGCCGCACCGAAGACGAGGTTCGCCGTCGGAGTCCATTCGTACCGCGCCGCAACGTGCCCGGGCGTCCGGAAGGCCTCGTCGCTCTCCTGCTCAAAATCGCTGAACACGCCGGGCGTGATGGAGAAGTCGATCCCAAACTGCGGCGTGAAACGCTTCCACCAGCGGAACTGGGCCGTGGCCTCATACACCCGCGGCGGCAGGTCGGCCCCCTCCGGACTCTCCAGGTAATTAACCGCAAACCCGGGCGTGATCACCAGCGGTGAACGCCGCGAAGGAACGGGAAACCCGAGAACGGTTTTCAACTCCAACTCGACCACGCCGAAGCCGCGGGCACCGCCGGAGTCGAGCCACGTGGACGTGAAGATCAGCCTTTGGAACACGCCGTCCCGGGCGTCCGGGGGGCGGTCGGGATTCTCCGGCTCGACGAACTCCGCAAGCGGCGGCGGCAACTCGACGCTCGAGCCGGGATACGAAACGGCCCGGCCCGGGTACGACTCGCCGGCCGATTCCACCGCCGGCAACCGGACCACCTGCGCTTCGAGCCACGCCGCATCGAGCAGCAACAGCATCGCAACGGCGGTCCAGAGACGGTATCTGCGGTCGATCATCTTTGACCACCGGTAGGGTTCAGGGTTCGGCGTTTGGGGTTCGGGTGGGCGGGATACCGGTTTGAAGCGGAATGCTGAACCCTGAACCCTGACCACTCAATACGCCAGGCCGCCTCTTACGAAAACGGTGGGATCGGGCCGAAAGGTGTAAGGAGCGGTGGGCGCGAGAAACCGGTAGAAGACCTCCCGCTCGAACGTAAGGCCGACCTCGAACAGGCCGTTGAGCCCTCGCACGGTCTCGAAGTCGAGCCCCAGGGCGACCCGCAGATCGTTGTAGTCGATCTCCGTCCTGTTAAACGGCGCGGCGGGGTCGACCTCGACCGTCCAGGCGCCGCCGCCGTATTCGCCCCGGGCGTAGAGCCACCATTCGGTTCTGCTGTACCCGGGCAGCCGCAGGGCCAGTTTCGGGTTGGGGAAGAGGATGTCGAAGCGGACGTCGTCGTTGGGCGTCCAGACGAGACCACCGGCCGGAAGAATCTTCAGCCGGTTCCGGTCCAGATAGACGGCCCCCGCCTTGAGCTGGAGACTGGGCGTCAGTGCGATCACGGCCAGCCCATGCCCCTGGTACCGGATACTCTCGTTGACGACTCTTCCGAAGTCGGAATAGACGCCGATGCGGAACGCCACGTCGCCGCCGAAGATGCGGTTGAGCTGCGGCTGCCAGGCCGCGTCGAGGTAGGCGTCGTACGCTCGAGAGGGGAGCGGAGGAATTTCGGGAGGGGGAGGGGCAAAGGGGGGCGCCGTCGGCGTCACCGGGCCGTTCCAATAGTGGATCGCAAAACCGGGCGTGATCAAAAGCGGCGTCTGCGGGTTGCGGAGAAACGGGATGGCGAACTCCGCACTGAGTTCGGCGTCGTTGACGCCGAACTCGCTCGCCGTCGTCCCCGGAATCCAAACGTAGTCCAAGCGGACCTCTTGCAGGAACCGCTTCATGGTCGTTATCGTGTTCGACGGAGCCCCGGGGAAGACGGGCATCGTCGGGTCTTGTGGAAACAACGTGCCCGGCGGGGCGCCCGGCGTCGCGTACGGGTCCCACGTCGGCGCCGGCTGGATGCCCCCTTGAAACGTCGCCGTGGGGCCCGGAGCAAAGCCCTGACCGTAATTCGGCGTTACCCCAGGTCCATAGGCGGGCGCCGGCGTGGTGTAGGAAGGCGCCGGAACGATTCCGTAGTTGGGTGCCGTTGCGGGAGGAGAGAGGGGCGCGGACGCTGCGCCGTAGGGGGAGAATGTGCCGGGCGAAGTGGCAGGCGCAGCACCGCCGTACGTGGGGGCCTGCGCCGTGTTCCTCGGAATCGCAGTGGGGAATTGGATCCGTTGGCCGAGGCTCCGCGACGCGGGAAATGCCAGCATCGCGGCCAACACACCGCACAATAGGCCTGCGGGCTTCACCACAATTCCCTCTGTCGCGAAGGGCGAAACACAGAACGGTACAGTCGGACATCCTGGAAGGGGTCGTTTCAATAGCAGGGAGGTTCTTCCAGGTCAAGAGCGGTTCCCGGGGACCCACCCAACTGGGGGTCCATTGTTCAGGACTTTCGTTCCGGAGTCTTGTGGGCAGAATGGACCACACGCATGTCTGTTTGCGGACACGATAAACCATCCGAAGCGATATCCTGAACCCTGAACCCTGAACCCTATGAAATCAAACACTTTGCGTCGTCACAGGCAGGATCTTTGAGGACGTTTCTTCAACTCTGGAAGCTGATGGCATAAGGGTCGCGGCACAGCCCCTTTGTTGGCGAGAAGAATACGGAATGCCTTCCCCCCCGCTAGACACGGCTCTAATCGTGCGAGAGACGTTTGTCGCCCGCGTGGAACATCACGCTGCCCTGGGGTCCACCAATGATCGGGCGAAACAGTGTGCGGCGGAAGGAGCGGCCGCGTTGCCGCTTCTGATCGTGGCCGACGAGCAGACCTCGGGGCGGGGACGGGGGACCAACCGCTGGTGGACCGGCAAGGGCAGCCTCGCGATGAGCCTGCTCATGGACCTCGACGAGCCGGCCGCTTGGAGGCCCCGCTGCTCGGCGCTGGCTGCCTTGGCTGCCGCCGTGGCGGTTACGGAAACGGTCGCGCCGCTCGCGCCTTCCGAAACGGTCGGGCTCAACTGGCCAAACGACGTCTTTGTCAACGGGCGGAAGCTGGCCGGCATCCTGGTGGAAGTCCTCCGGGACCGGCGGCTGGTCGTGGGAATCGGCCTGAACGCAAACAACTCGATTCGCGAGGCGCCGCCGCCATTACAAAAGACGGCGACCTCGCTCGTCGACCTGACGGGGACCCGGCACAACCGCACCCGGATCCTGCTGGCCCTGTTGGAGCATCTGGCCGCCGCATTCCGGCAATTGACCGCTCGGCCGGAGCAGATCGCCGCGACGGCCAACGCACTCTGCTTACAGCACGGGCAAACACTGACGCTCGAATTGGGGCAACGACGGATCCGTGGCCGATGCCGTGGAATTGCCACCGACGGCGCCCTCTTGCTCGATACCCCCGAGGGGCTCGATAAGTTCTACAGCGGCGTGCTAGTACCGCAGGACTTTTGAAATCGTCAGTTTGGGTGGCACTGGCGTCTCGCCAGTGCTTGGGCCCTAACACTGGCGAGACGCCAGTGCCACCCACAAAATCAATCGTCGCAGGGTACTAAAACGTCAGGCGAGGGCCCTCTATCTTCTCCGTGCCCTTCTCGGGATCGATCCGCCGCGCTTGTTTCGTCGGGCCCTCGGGCTCGGCCGGAACCGGAGACCGGAAGACCCGACGGTCGTAAATCGACAGCGCGTGGGCCGCGTGCATCACGCCGCCGATGTCCCGGGCACTCATCGAAACCACGCTCCACCCCGAGCGCTGAGAGGCGAAAACCTTGGCGACGTAAGCGACCGACCGAATCACCCGAGGGTCTTCCAGACGATCTCCCGGCAAGGAGAAAACGAGCCACTCGAGGATATGACCGGTCGAGCGCAACGTGGCGGTTGCGTCGCTGCTGGTTCCCTTTCGGGCGAAGAAGTTGGGATGCCAGGTCCCGTCGGGATTCTGGAGCTCGAAGGCGTGGTCTTGGAACTTGCCGAGGTACTCTTCCGCCCGGAGGAACGCGCCCTCAAGCGGCAGTTCCCGCTTCGTCTGCCGGTCGACCGCGTAGCTCAGACCCATGAGCCGGTCGGTGGCATCGCTCGCCGAAAGCCGGGGCGATCGATCCAACTCCTCGCGAACCAGGCGCTCGAACGACCATTCCTCCCCGAGATCGTTCGTCCAGGGCTCGTCGTCTTCGACGTAGTGGGCAAGCCCGACAAGCGCGCCCGACAGATCGGTCTGGCCGCGGCAGTTGAGCTTCTCGAATTCGACCAGGTCGGCCACCGTGCCCTGAACGTCCCCGACCCGGACCTCGTATTCCACGGAGGCCCTCGATTGGGCCAGCACGGCCAGGAACTCCGTCGGGCGCGACTGCAGCCCGTATCCGACGCGTGCCAGCACGCGGTCGCCGCTGGTGCGAAGAAGCCGGTAGCCGGCGCACGGATAGTTCCAGCACAGGCAGCCGATCCCGCTAATCTTCTGGCCTGAAGGGCTCCCGTTCCCCACGTTCGCATCGCACCCGAAAGCCAGGCAGAAGGAGATCATTTCGCCGGGGGTGTTGTCGCGGGTGTTCGGGGGCTGCTTGGCCACCCGGGCAAGGGCCTGTCGAAGGCTGTCGCGAAGCGCGGCCATTTCGGGGCTTAGCTCGGGCGGCGCTGCCTGCTCGACCGCCTCGGGTTTTCCGCCGGGCGCCGGATCACCGCCAGGGGCCGGTTCCTGCCCGACCGCTCCGGCCAGAAGGACCGAACAACTCAAAAGTGCGGCCAAAGAGAATGTCCTTAGGCTTTGTCGGAAAACTGGTTCACTTATTACTGCCCGGGTGGCATGCCCTCGCGTGGCGTGGGCATGTGCCCGGGAAACATGGCGACGCAAGCGACGCCATGCCACCCGAAGACAGGGTTTTCCGACAAAGCCTATCCTGAAGCGCATCGTCAAATCTCCCGGGACGGGTGGTTGATGGCGGCGGGGCGAAAGGCCCCGTTCACTTGCCGGCCGTGACTTCGGCCGCGGGGGGTTCGGCGGCTTCTTCCTCGTCGGATTTGTGCGCAGGACGGTCGATGAGGAAGCCGCCGGCGCTGGTGCGGCGGTTGTAGCTGTTGTTCTTGGCACGGCATCCATACGTGTCGGTCCCTCCGTAGTCGACGACGAAGCTGAAATTCCCCCCGCAGCTTGGCAGCGAGTGGTAGGAGATACCCGAGGAGGCGGAGCCTTGGCCGCGGCCCCGGTAGAAGTCGTCGCCGTTGTAGTCGTAGAGGATCCCCAGCCCGGCCTGGGCGCCCGTGCCCTGGGTTGTTCTGCCGGTCGATTCGTACCGGTCGTTTCCGCCGAAGTCGCAAAGCACGCCGACCGAGCAGTCCCAGGCGAACCCCAGGCCCATGATTGTGCCGTGGTAGACGTCGTCGCCCGCGTCGTCGAAGCAGAACCCCAGGGCGTAATGGCAGCCGAAGCCGGTGCCGAAGCGCTGGTAGCGAGTTTCGGTGCGGGCGCCGCCGTTGTAGGCTTTGGCGGTTGCGCCGAGACGTTGGTCGTTTCCGCCGAAGTCGCGGGCGAAGCCGATTCCGAGCCAGTAGCCGCCGCCGTGGGAGAGGTAGTCGAACTCGTAGACGTCGTCGCCGCCGCCATCGAGGATCACGCCGATCCCCCCGTTGGAAACCGCCCGCAGCCCTCCGCCCATGCCCTGGGACCAGCCTTCGTAGCCCGGCGTCGGGTTTTCGTCATCGTCTTTGTAGGAGTTGACGTAATATCCGCCGCCGTAGTAGTGGTCTTTGCCGTCGCCGTCTTCGAGCACGCCGAAGCCGAGCGGGCCGCCCAGCCCCTGGGCCCACAAGGCGGCGTGATAATTGTCGTTTCCGGCCCGATCGAGGAGGATTCCCACGCCGGCGATCGCGTGGCCTTGTGTTCGGCGGAACCCCCGATAGGAGTCGTTGCCGGCATTGTCGATGAGGATTCCCACGCCCGCCAGGCACGAGCCCTGGCACACGTCCTGGGCCTGGTAGACGTCGTTGCCTTCGGCGTCCAGCAGCATCGAGACCCCGAGCACGGCCGAGCCCTGTACGCCCGGCTTCGAGCCGCGGTAGGCGTCGTTCCCCGCAAGGTCGATCAC
>JBDRTC010000411.1:0-6773 GCA_043824335.1 Planctomycetota bacterium
GTCCGCTGTCTGTTCCTTGTTTTCGGGTCGCTTCTTGACGGAAAGGTGCTCCAGGCCATGAAGAAAACGATCCGCACGGGCATCGTCGGCTCGGGCTTTTCGGCGACGTTCCATTTCGAGGCCGTGCGGAAGGTTTATGGGACCGAGGTCGAGGTGGTTGGCGTCCACAGCCTCGATCGAGAAGGGGGCAAAACGTACGCCCAAGACCGGAACCTCCGTTTCTTCGACCGGTTGGAGGCCCTGATCGACGAGGTCGACGTGATCCACGTCTGCGTGCCGCCGATGGGCCACGAGCCGGTCTCGATCGCCGGGCTCGATCGCGACAAGGTCGTCATCTGCGAGAAGCCGCTGACCGGCTATTTCGGCGACGGCTCGCCCGATTTCCCCTGGGACCGCGCCGACAAAAAGGTCGCGCTCGAAACCGCGCTGGCCAGCGTCGACCGGATGATCGAGGCCGAGCAAGAAAGCCAGGGCCGGCTCCTTTACGCCGAAAACTGGGTCTACGCCCCGTCGATTCAAAAGGAACGAGAAATCCTCCAGAAGACCGGAGGGCAGATTCTTTGGATCCACGGCGAGGAGGCCCACAGCGGATCGCACTCGGTCGACTACGCGTACGCCGCCCGGTGCGGAGGCGGCGTGCTCATCGGCAAGGGCTGCCACCCGCTTTCGGCCGCGTTGTACCTGAAGCGGGTGGAGGGCCGGGTGCGCGACGGAAGGCCGATTCGCCCCAGGACGGTTTCCGCACGCGCGCACGCCGTCACCCGGCTCGAAAGCTACCGCGACGAAGGGCACATCCGCCGCGATTACCACGACATCGACGACTTTTCCATGATGCACGTCGAGTTCGACGACGGCACGCTGGCCACCATTCTCGCCTCCGACATCGTGCTGGGCGGCATCCACAACTGGCTGGAAGTGTGCGCCAACAACCACCGCACCCTGTGCAACATCAACCCCAACACGGCGATGCAGACGTACAACCCGAAGGAAGAGTATTTTGGGGACATCTACACCGTCGAAAAGATCGGCACCAAGCAGGGCTGGACGTGCACCTCGCCCGACGAAGACTGGTTCACCGGCTATCCCCAGGAGATGGAAGCCTTCTACCGCACGATCGCCTACGGCGAGGAGCCCGAGAGCGAACTCTTCCTGGCGGCCGACTCGATCTCCACGATCTACAGCGCTTACCTTTCCGCCGAGCGCCAAGGGGCGGCCGTCGAGGTGCGGACTTACGGAGATTAGGGGACAGGGACCAGGGGACAGGGACCAGGGGACAGGGACCAGGGGACAGGGACCAGGGGACAGGGGACAGGGGACAGGGGACAATGACGACCATTGATGGTCGGCGACGAAGTCGTCCCCAAACGCCCGCCGACTGCGGTCGGCGGGGTTGAGCATCCGAAACAGACACATTCCGCTTGTCTTCGGCGGAATCACCAACTGGAGTCTCGCCCGGCGGCAGCTTATAATGGCGGCCGACACTCGGCACGCCGCCGCCGATCCCTGCCCCAGGAGCCACGCCATGCACGCCGCGGTCCGCGATCCGAGACACACGCCTCTTGTCCATGCCAACTTCGCGCCCTTTCTTTTGGCGGCCTTTTGGATGATCCCCTGCCTCTTGCCGGCCGGCGAGCCGGGTCCGGTCGTCGTTGTTCCGGCAAGCCCGGTCACACTGGAAGTGGCCGTTCCGTTGGCCGAGGCCGTCAAGCCGGACGGGGCCGGAAGGTGGCAACTCGTCGAGGTGGACCACCCGAACGTGGTCGTGCCCGTCCAGCCGGTCCCGGCCCTCGCGCCGGATGGTTCGCCCGACCAGGCGGCCAGGCGTCTGGTGGCCGCCGTCCCGCCGCGTGAAGGGGCCGACGGCCCGCGCCGCTTCACGCTCCAAACGGCCGGCACCGATCCGGGCGACGCTAGCGCCGGCTTCCGGGTCGAAGACATCGACGAAAAATCGCTCGGCCTTTGGGACGGCCCGTCGCCCGTGCTGGTGTATAACCACGGTACGGTCACGGCCGAGCACGTTCCCGAAACCGATGCCCGGCGAACCCGGGCCTGCTACGTGCATCCCGTCTACGGGCTGGGCGGCGAAGTGCTCACCGAGGATTTCCCCCGCGACCACTACCATCACCACGGCATTTTCTGGACTTGGCCGCACGTGAAGATCGACGATCAGGAATACGACCTCTGGGCCGACCGGGGCATCAAGCAGCGGTTCGTCGGCTGGCTTGCGAAGGAAGCCGGGCCGTTGGCGGGCGTAATCGGCGTCGAGAACGGCTGGTTTGTGGGCGATCGGAAGGTGATGATCGAGCGGGTGTGGCTTCGGGCCTACAAGCCGTCGGGCGACAGCCGCTCCCTGGACCTCGAGTTCACCTGGATTCCGGTCGACCGGCCGATTACCCTCTGGGGCGCCGGCGGCAAGAGCTACGGCGGGCTGACCGTGCGCTTCGCCCCGCCATCCGGTAAAGACCCCAGCACGGTGATCACGGTTCCCGACGGCCCCACCACGGCCGACCTTCCCGACACGCCCTTGGCCTGGGCCGACTTCACGTCGAAGTTCGGCGACCACCCGCGCGAGAGCGGCGCCGCCGTCTTCGTTCCCCCGAGCCATCCCGAGTATCCCCCCACCTGGCTCACGCGGCACTACGGCCCGTTGTGCGTCGGCTGGCCCGGCGTCACCGCCAAGACCTTCGAGCCCGGCGTGCCGATCCGGCTGAGTTACCGCATCTGGATTCACAAGGACGCAGTCGAGACGGCCAAAATCCAACAAGCCTACGACGCCTACGCCGAAGCGCTCAAGGTCGCCTGCGAGTAGCCGGCGCCCGTCCCGCCTTTTGGTCAACAAGCTCTCGTTTTTCCAGGTTAGGGGTCCCCCCTCGCCTTTTGGTTAACCACATGCCGATTTTCCATTTTCGCGGCCCCGGTCGTGCCCCTCCAGGGCGACAGGGCGTCACGGCCTGGCCGCCAAACCGACAAACCACAAGCTGGCCCGCATCGAGCACAGCGTGCCTCGCCCGACCGGCCAGCCAATGCGCGCAGCATCAGCGGGCAAGCCCTCACCCAATCGGGCCGCCTACTCTTGCCCCATACCTGCATGATGCCGCAGTTGACCGACAAAAGTCAACGCCAAGAACTGGCTTGATCTCGAAAATCCTTGACATGGACGGACTTGTCGGCGAGAATCGGACGCTCAGGAGTGGGATTATCCGCCCGGCGACCAACCAGAACCATTGATGCCTGCCTTAACGTGCCGTCGACCGGCGGTCCGGAGGAATCCGATGCGCAGTAAGAATGCTAACCGAGGCTTCACCTTAGTCGAGTTGCTCGTGGTGATTGCCATCATCGGTATCCTGATCGCCTTACTTCTACCGGCCGTGCAGGCGGCCCGCGAAGCCGCGCGCCGAATGCAGTGCTCGAACAATCTGAAGCAGTGTGGCGTCGCGATGCACACCTACCACAACACCTACATCTGCTTCCCCCCGGGCTTCATGGCAGTCGACCACCTGGGGCAGGTTGCCGGCGGGTGGGCCTGGGGCGTGTTTCTCATGCCCTTCATCGAGCAAAGCCCCTTGCAGGACAAGCTGAGCACCACGGAATACACGCTTTCCCAGGTCATCTCCGACCCCGCGCTTTTGCCCATGCTCCAGATGGATCTCTCCGTCTTCAAGTGTCCGTCCTCGCCCATGGAACCGTTGAGGGAGTTCCGCGGGCCGGGATCGGAGATGGTTTCCACGGCCAACTATACGTGTTGCCGGGGGTTCTATCGTTACTCCGGTGACGTGCATTTGCAGAAGCCGAACAATGGAATCTTCTACGCCGAAAGCGCCACCAGGATTCGCGACGTGACGGACGGCACCAGCAACACCTTTGCCATTGGCGAGCGGACCGTCTTGCCCGTGCACGCGGCCGACCCGAAGAGATGGCCCTCTTGGTGCGGCCCCGGAGGACTCGGCATTGGCGCGACGGTCAGCTCCTGCGTATCGGTCAGGTTGAACCATCCCACCAACATGCACGCCTTCAGCAGCCACCATCCCGGCGGGGCAAACTTCTGCTTCGCCGACGGTTCCGTCCGTTTCGTCTCCGAAACCATCGAGTCGAACACCGGCGGGCTGACCGACGGCAACAGCGGCAGTCACGCCGAATTCGTGCAAGCGGCCTCGCAAGGCCTCGTGGGCGCCTACCAGTTGCTCGGAGTCAAGAACGACGGTCAGCCAATCCGCACGGGATTCTAGCCTTCGCCGGCGGGCGTTACGGGCAAAACGGCAACGCAACCAAGAGACCATGAAACAGACGACGCCAACGGCACGCTGCTCGACGCTGCTCCTCTCCTGCCTGCTCCTCGCGGGATGCGGCTCATCGGATGGCCTGGCAACGGTGAAGGGCAAGGTCACGCTGAACGGCCAACCCTTGGAGGGCGCGATCGTCGAGTTTCAGCCCGTGATCGCCGGAGGCGCTCCCTCCGCCGGCAAAACCGACGCCAACGGCCGATACGAGCTGATGTATACTTTCAAAACGCCGGGGGCGATGCCGGGCGATCACACCGTGTCGATCCGAACGGGCGGAACCTGCTTCGACGACGAAGGCGACGAAGTCGAGCGGCCGGAGCGCCTTCCGGCCAGGTACAACAGCCAAACCGAGCTGAACGAGACCGTCCAGCCCGGAAAGAACACGATCAACTTTGAGCTCTAACATGAGAACTTTCGCCGCACTCATCGGAATCGCCATACTGGCCGCCAGCCCGTGTTCCGGGTCGGCCGCCCAGCCGGAAGCCCCCAAGGGCCTCAAGAGCGAACAATCGCTTCCCTCCCGCTATCCCTACGTCGTCGAAGACGTGCTCCGGTTCTGCAAGCCTACCAAGGGTTTTTGGGTCGATCTCGGGGCCGGCAAGGGACAGGTTGCCATCCCGCTGATCGAGGCCGCCGGCAACCCCGTCGTCATGCTCGATCCCAATGCGGAGGCGATGACCGAAGGCCTCGAAAACGCACGCGAGAAGGGGATCGAAGACCGCCTGTTCGCCATCGTCGGCTGCGCCGAGGCAATGCCCTTCGCCGACAACACGGTGGACCTCGTCGTCAGTCGCGGCTCGCTCTTCTTCTGGGACGACCCGGTCCAGGGGCTCAAAGAGGTCTATCGCGTTCTGCGCCCCGGCGGCAAGGCGTACATCGGCGGCGGCGCCGGAAGCGGCTACCCCAAGTGGGCCGTCGAGAAGCTGATCGCGGGGCGGAAGAAAAAGATGCAGGGCGAGGAAGCCGAGAAATGGACCCGGTTCGTCGAACTCCGACGCCCGGAACAAATGAAGCAATGGGCGGAAGCGGCCGGCCTCTCCGCCTTTGAGGTGATGGGCCAAGGCGCCATCTCGACCGACGATCCCAGAACCGGCCAAGGCGTCTGGCTTCTGCTCGAAAAAAAAACAGAAGACGCCCCCACGCCACCCGAGTGACCCGGCCCCCGGCCATGCGACACCTCCATCGGGGGTTGTCGCCACCCCTTGAAAGGGAAGTTTCTCTGAGCCTGAGTCACAGCCAAACGCCTTCTGATTGACGAGCTGGTAGCATTGTGCTACCATCCTTGTATGAGTCAACCTGTCAAGCTCTCCGACGAACTGGTCCTCGACGCTCGACTGACTGCGGAAGTTGCCGAGCGATCGATTGCAGGCCAGATCGAGTATTGGGCTCAGCTAGGGCGCGCGCTCGAACCGTTATTGCGGGGCGCCCAAGCACTCGCATTACGACGCGCTGGGGCCGTCAAGCCGCTTTCGGAATGCCTTGAGTCCGTCGATTCCCTGGAAGGCCGACGGCGAGTGGCCGAGTACCTCGAGAGCCAGCCGTTTCCGCATTACGAACCGGCTCCGAATTCTCCCGGGATGCTGGTTCGGATCGAGGCTGATGGAACTCGAGTGGTCGGACGGTTTGTCAATCGCGAGTTCAAGGCAGCCGATGGATGAAGTTCGCGGAGTTTGACAAACGGCCTGTCGTCGTCGCTCTTGCGGGGCCAAACGGCGCGGGGAAGACGACCTTCTACGACAGCCACCTCCGTCACACGGCGCTCTGCTTCATTAATGCCGACGCGATTGCTCGCGACCTGGGCCTGGATCCCTACGTCGCGGCGGATCTGGCCAACTCGCTGCGGCGAGACTTTGTGAAGCGAGGTGAGAGTTTCGTTTTCGAAACCGTCTTTTCCGATCCTGTGCGTGACAAACTCACGTTTCTCAAACAAGCCGCGAAGGCTGGTTACACGGTGATCTTGTGTTTCATCGGCATCGCAGGCCCGGAAATGTCCGAACAGCGCGTTGCCATGCGGATCTCACAGGGGGGACATGACGTCCCGAGCGAGAAAATCAAAGCGCGATTTCCTCGTACCATGTCAAACCTGGCCGCCGCCATTCGCGAATTGCCCCATGTCCTGGTATTTGACAACGGCGACCTGAGCACGCCGTTCCGACAGGTGGCCGTCTTCGAACACGGCAAGTTGGCGTTCTCGAACGCCCCGTTCCCGGAGTGGTTCGAGCCGCTGCTGAGATGACCGCGACAACCGAAAGCCCACTTCCGAGCGATAGAGCGCTACACCTGACCGCCGAACCAACAAACCACAAGCCGGCCCGGATCAACCACGCTGCCCCTCGCCCAATCGGCCAGCCAATCCGCGCACCATCAGCGGCCAAGCCCTCACCCAATCGGGCCGCCTACTGTCGCCCCATACCCGCATGATGCCCCAGTCGACCGACAAGAGTCAACGCCAAGAATTGGCCAGCCCCCTTGTGAACACAGGACTCGTATGCT
>JBDRTC010000412.1:0-4038 GCA_043824335.1 Planctomycetota bacterium
GCATTCAATGATGGACGATGCCGACCTTGTTCAGCGAGTGTACCGGGAGTTTGATATTAGGGCGCTGCGACCCGAGCAGCAATCGCTATACGTCAATCTCGATCAAGTGCGCGGCAACATCGACGCCGTGCCCCGCCTGGAAAACACGATCCGACGTGCTGAAGACACGTCCACCTGCCAAGTGCTTGCCGGGCACTACGGAAGCGGGAAATCAACCGAGCTTCTTCGCCTTAAGCAGCGGCTGGAAGCAGGCCAGAAGCCGTTTTTTGTCGTCTACTTCGAGGGCGGGGAAGAGTTGGATCTTAACGACGTTGATTTTCTGGACGTGCTCATCGTTATTGTTAAGCAAATGGCGGCGCAACTGAAAGATCGCGCGGGGATCAATCTGAAGCCCGGCTACTTCCAAGACCGCTGGCAACGGCTAAAAGAGTTTTTCACCTCTGAGATCAGCCTCGAATCAGTGGACCTCGACTTCGGGATGATGACGCTTGCCGGGGTGATTAAGGATAGCCCGGACTCGCGCACGAAGATCCGAAGCCTGCTGGAACCGGATACCAGCAACTGGCTCGCCGCCGCCAATGACGTCATTAGCCAGGCTGTTCAGGAACTCGTCAAGCAGGGCGAGGCAGGGCTGGTCGTCGTGATAGACGATCTGGATAAGCTTATTGTTCGCGAGCATCTCGGCACCGGATGTAATACGGACGAGTACCTTTTTGTGAATCGCGCCGCGCAGTTAACGGCGTTTCACTGCCACGTCGTCTACAGCATGCCGCTCTCGCTGGCGTACTCGCACCACGAACCGGCCATCAAGGGCAGCTACGGCGGCTATGTGCCGGTCGTGCCCATGACCCGGCTTGCCGGCCGGCCCCCCAGCCCGAAGCCATATCTTCCCGGAATCAGGAAGTTCCGGGAAATCATCGCTCGTCGGTTGAAGGCGGCAGGGGCGAAACAGACCGAGGTTTTCGTCAGTGCGAAGGTCCGCGATGACTTGATCGCGCTGAGCGGCGGGCAGCCGAAAGAGTTGATGGCCTTGGTTCGAGACGCGATCGTCACCCACGGTTTGCCGGTCGATCGTACGTCGGTGCAAAGGGCGAAGACGAACGGACAGCGCGAATACGCCCGTCAACTCCGACTGGACCATTGGCCGATCCTCGAAGAAATCCGCGGCAGGGGCACCTTCGGCCGGACCAAGGAGAACGAGCTCTTGTTCCGGGAACTGCTCCAAAGCCGCACGATTCTCCAATACGTCAACAAGGAGGAGTGGTACGGCCTAAACCCCATGGTCGCAGCGCTCAAACCTCCAGGTAAACGTAAATCGGCTCGATGACCGAACTTGTCCCACCGGCTGCAACTGTCACAGGGTACGGCGAGGCGGAACGCCAAGCCTCCGAACTGGCGGCGATACGGCGGATGCTCCATGCCTCCCGCGGCTGCTTCTCGCTCAGCGTCGCCGTGTGCAACAGTCCGACATTGCGAGACTACCTTGTCGCACAACTGCGCGAAGCGTTCCCCGGCATGCGCGTGGTCACCGTTCCGCCGGGCACTGTCGATGTGTTCGGCTTGGCTGTTGCCGGTCCCGCCAATCCGCCACCTGCTGCACTCTTCCTGGTCAACCTTGAGGCCTCGCTGCCTTCTGTCCAAAAGACCCAGCCGACGCTCCGCTCGCTGAATGCCTCGCGGGAACTGTGGCCGCGCAGGTTTTCTTGCCCGATCGTGCTCTGGCTCCCGGAGTATGCCGCAACGCTTCTGTGCACGCATGCGCGGGACTTCTGGCGCTACCGCAGCCACGGCTTCGAGTTCGTCTCCGAACAGGCCGGCGCCGTCGCCGGGATGGCAGAGCGAGTGCCGAGCGGTCTCAGCCCGGCCGCAAACCTTTCCAGGGAGGAAAAACGCTTCCGAATCGCCGAACTCGAGCAGCGGATAGCGGACGCGGGTGAGGTGCCGCGCGCTCGGCTCGCACAGCATACTGCCGTATGGTTGACGGAACTCGGCTTCCTGTATTCCTTCACCGGCGACCTTGAACGCGCTGAGGCGATGCTCCGCAAATCACTGGAGATCGACGAAAAGCTCGGCCACGTGGAGGGCATTGCCAACGACTACGGGACCCTGGGCGTCATCTGCCGGGATCGAGGCGACCTGAATCGTGCCGAAGAGATGCTCCGCAAAGCGCTCGCGATTGACGAGAAGCTGGGTCGGATGGAGGAAGTGGCCAACGACTACGGGAACCTGGGCATCACCTACCGCAGGCGAGGCGACCTTGATCGTGCTGAGGAGATGCTCCGCAAAGCGCTGGCGATCCACGAAAAGCTCGGTTCGACGGAAGGCTTGGCCGCCGGTTACACAAACCTGGGAATCATCTGCATTACGCGAGGTGATCTGGATCGTGGCGAAGAGATGCTCCTCAAAGCGATCGAGATCCACGAGAAGCTCGGTCGGATGGAGGGAGTGGCCACCGGCTACACAAACCTGGGAATTGCCTGCATGACGCGAGGTGATCTGGATCGTGGCGAAAAGATGTCCCTCAAAGCGCTCGATATCCACGAGAAGCTCGGTCGGATGGAGGGAGTGGCCGCCGACTATAGCAACCTCGGGCTGATCTACCGCGGACGTGGCGATCTTCAACGGGCCGAAGAGATGCTCCGCAAATCCTTGGAGATCGAAGAGAAGCTTGGTTGCGTGGACGGCATTGCCAGCGATTACGCCAACCTGGGGCGAATTGCCGCGGACCGCGGCGATGTCGGCCGCGCCCGCGAGCTGTGGACCAAGTCGCTCGATCTGTACAGGCGTACGGGCGCGTCACACCGGGTCCAGGAAGTCCAGGGCTGGCTCGACGGACTCGGCGAACAGGCCTGAAAAACCGGCCATCTTACCACCCGAGACGCTCGCCAAATCCGAGTTGCCCGCCTCCAAAAAAACCGCCCTTGACGCGGTTTGGCAAATCTCATATTCTCGCCGCCTCATGAGTCAAACGGAATGTCGCCCAAGGAAGGGCGGCCTCCGAGAGGAGCCGGAAGGCTTCTGTGTTGTCGGGTCTGCACTGGGCCGCGCTCGCAAGCGCGTGCCTGCGACCCACGGAGCGCTATGCCCGAGGCACGGACGCCTCGCGGTGCGCTTCGAGGAAAACTTCAGGGTGGTCTTGTCCCCCTGCGCAGCCAAGCCCTAGGGCTCGGTTGCGACACGTCCAATCGCTCCCGGAAAAGTCAAGTGTCCTTTGCCCCCCTGGGACGCCGCCTTTCCGGGGGCTTTTTTTGCGCGCTCGCGTCGTCCGCCGAACACGCAAGTCGATCTGGTGCCCGTCCCCTATCGCCACTAGAATACGCCGCCCAACGTATCCCAGTGGAGATATCCTATGGCCACGGTGACCAAGCGGCAGAAACGATTCGGTCTGCGGGGGTTTCCCGTAAACCAAGTGCTGGAGGAGGAGGGGACCCTTGAGGCGGCCGTGGATCAGGCTGCGTCGCGGCCCCGGCGATCGCTGTGGAAATGGCTGTTGGCCGGCGTGGCCGTGTTGATCGTGGTGCTCTGGCTCTTGCCGGCGATCGTGGCGCACACTCCTCTCTTGAGTTCTCTCCTCGGTTCGGTCGCCGCCGATTTGAACGGTACGCTCACGGCCCGGTCCGCCACGCTGAGCTGGTTCGCGCCGGCCAAGCTCTCGGGCCTCGATGTCCGCGACGAGCAGGGCCAAACGGTCCTCGAAATCCCGGAAGTGCGGACCGAGCGTTCGCTCTGGGCACTCCTCCGGGACTCGTCCGACCTGGGCCGAATCCGGGTGGAGCGGCCCACGCTGAGCCTCGTGCTGCGGGAAGACGGCAGCAACGTCGAGGACGTGCTGGCCTCGTATCTGACGCCCCGCGAAGAGAAGCCGGCCGCACCGGGCCTCGTCCTTGAAATCGTCGACGGAAAGCTCTCGATCGGCGACCCCCGCGCCCCGGGCACCGACGCGAAGCGTTGGTCGACGTGGCAAGTCGAAGCCTTTCAGCTCACGCTCAACGTGCCGGCCAACGGGGCCGGACCACTCGAGCTTCAGACCTCCGGCAC
>JBDRTC010000413.1:0-3199 GCA_043824335.1 Planctomycetota bacterium
GGGCATCGTGATCAAGCCCTGGGACCCCGAAACGCCGTACATGACGGAACTCAAGGCCGCCGGCAAAGAGAAAGCGTTCGTCGTCTATCTGAAAAACCGTGCCGAGTACGGGACCTCGCCCGCCTTTTTCCTCGACTGTGCAGACTTCTTCTCCGAGCAGGGCGACCCTCAGTTGGCCCTTCAGGTCTTGAGCAACATCGCCGAGCTGGAGCTGGAGAACCCGGCCCTGCTTCGCGTGCTGGCCCACCGGCTGGCTCAGACCGGCAACCTCGACCTGGCCGTCCTCGCGTTTGAAGAGGTCCTTTGGCTGTGGCCCGAGGAGCCCCAATCGTACCGCGACCTGGCGCTGGTCCTGGTCCGGCGAGCTGAGGAGACACTGGCCCGCACAGAAGCCCGGGGCCTTGACCGCCCGCTGAAAAAGGGTGCCACTGCTGGCTTGCCCAGCAGTGCTGTGCAAATTGTCCCGAAAATCACTGCTGGACAAGCCAGCAGTGGCACCCAAATTGCCAAGGGACTCCTTCTTCAACGGGCTGTTAAGGCCGAAGCAGTCCACGAGATGGAAGGCTCGGTCCGCAACGACTACGCCCGCGCCGTTGAACTTCTCTACGAGGTCGTGCTGGGCGAGTGGGATGAGCGCTTCACCGAGATCGAGGTGATCGCCCTGGTGGAACTGAACCGTATCCTCCCCAAGGCCAAGGCCGCCGGCGTTAAGGAGATCGCGGTCGACAAGCGACTGATCGAGCTGTTGGACGTCGACGTTCGCATCGTGATGACCTGGCACGCCGACAACACCGACATCGACCTCTGGGTGATCGAGCCGTCGGGCGAAAAGGCCTTCTACGGCCACGATCGCACCACGATCGGCGGGCTGGTCAGCCAGGATTTCACCGGCGGATACGGGCCCGAGGAATACCTGGTCCGCCGGGCGCAAGGCGGCACCTACAAGATCCAGGCGAACTACTACGGCAGCCAGGCCACGAGGCTCTTGGGCGCCGTGACCGTCCAGGTCGACGTGTTCACCAACTTCGGCCGCGAGGGCCAACAGCGCAAGTCCATCACCGTCCGGCTCAAAGAGCCCGACGAGACGGCCACCATCGGCGAGATCGAGTTCTGATCCGGCGTTCCCGCGCTCTTGACGGCGACGGATCACAGCAGGTCGTCCAGCTCGTCGACCAACTGGGCGAAGTGGTCCAGCGCCGTGTCGACCGGCTCGGGTTTTTCCATGTCGACGCCGGCGTCGCGCAAGAGGTCGAGCGGGTCCTTGGAGCAGCCGCCTTGGAGAAAGTTGAGGTAATCGCCCAACTCGCGGCGCCCGCCGTTGAGGACCCGATCGGCCAGGGCGATCGCCGCCGACATCCCCGTGGCGTATTTGTAGACGTAGAACGCCCGATAGAAGTGCGGAATGCGGAAACACTCCAGCGACAGCTCGTCGTCGAGCGTGAAGTCGGGGCCGAAGTAACGCTCCAGTAGCCCGCGGTAGAGGCTCTTGAACCGGTCGACCGTAAGCGGCTCGCCCGACTCGGCCACTGCGTGGGCGAGCTTCTCGAACTCGGCGAACATGGTCTGGCGGTAGATGGTCGCCCGCATGGCGTCGATCTGCCGGTTAACGAGGTAGGCCCTGCGGCGATTGTCGCGGGCGCGGGCGAGGAGATGGCGGCCGAGAAGCTGCTCGTTGAAGGTGCTGGCCACTTCGGCCACGAAGATCACGTAGTCGTAGTATTGGTAGGGCCGGCTCCTGGCGGAGTAGTGGCTGTGCATCGAGTGGCCCGCCTCGTGGGCCAGCGTGAACACGTGATCCAAAACGTCCGGCTGGTAGTTCATGAGGATGTACGGGTCGCCGTCGAACGAGCCGCAACTGAAGGCCCCGCTCCGCTTTCCCCGGTTCTCGTAGCGATCGCACCATCGGCCCCGAAGCCCTTGCTCGAGCGTTCGGCCATAGTCGCTCCCCAGGGGCTCGAGGGCGGCAACGACCAGGTCGACCGCCTGGTTCCAGGTGTGCCGCGTTTGAAGCTCGCTGAGGATCGGCACGTAGGTGTCGTAATGGTGGATCTGCCGGAGCTTCATCTTCCGACGACGCACCTCGTAATACCGATAGAGCGCCGGCAGATGACGGTCGACCGAGGCGATGAGGTTCTCGTAAACGGCGACCGGCATCCGATCGGGAAACAGGGCCGCTTCCAAAACGTTTGAGTGGTTGCGGGCCCTGGCGTAGTAGACGTCGCGCTGGATCGATCCGTTGAGCGTCGCGGCCAGCGTGTGCTGGTGGTCGGCGTACTGGCGGTAGTACTTGTGGAAGGCCGTCTTGCGGAGGCTCCGCTTCGGCGAGTGCAACAAGGTGGAGTACGTGGCGTGGCTCAGCTCGATCCATTGGTCTTTCGCGTCCTTGACCGTGCCGAACTTCATGTCGGCGTTGTCCAATTGGTCGAACGCGTGGCCGGCCGCCTGGGCCATCTCGGTCTGCATGGCCAGGAGCTTCTCCTCCTTGGCCGAGAGGGTGTGCGGCTTGTAGCGGAGAAGGCGCTTGAGCATCAGCCGGTAGGGGGCCAGCCGCTTGTCGGCCAAGAGCTTCTTCAGCTTGGCGGCGGAAATGGAGAGGATTTCCGGGCGGATGTAGCTGGCGGCCTGGCACGCGCGGCTCACCGCACTGATGAATCGGCCTTCCATCCGCTGGTAGTCGCTCTTGGTGGCGTCTTCAGCCGTTTTCAGATGGGCGTAGGTGCCGAGCCGCTCGGCGGCGCGGTCGAAATCGAGGTCGAACTTCAGACAGGCGGCCAAGGTCTGTGCGCCCTGGCCCAGCTTGCCCCGGAACTTCGCATAGCCGGGGATTCGCTTCTCCCACTTCGTGAACGCCTCTTCCCAGGCGTCGTCGCCGGCGAACAGGCTCGACAAGTCCCAGCAGTCGGACGCCTTGACCCGGCCGCGGGGCGGGAGCTGTTTGACTTTTTTCATCCGTTGTCCTTTCAGGAAGAAACCGGTCGAAGCAGTGGCGGGGCAACGGTGCGGACCTGCAACGTTTAGCGGCCGACGGCACGTCGGCCAAGCTGGTCGAGTTGCCGTCCTGAATCCGTCATGAGCCGGGGCGCCCTCGGACCTACCATCGCATCAGCACGGTGCCCCAGGCCAGGCCGGCGCCGAAACCGCTGAACAGAATGAGGTCGCCTCGCTTGATGCGCCCCGGGCGAAACGCTTCGTCCAGGGC
>JBDRTC010000414.1:0-22897 GCA_043824335.1 Planctomycetota bacterium
TCGGGCCGGTGTTCGACGTCGCGGCCACGCCCACCCAGCGGATCGAAATCAAGATGAAAGCCACCCGGGCCGGCCAGGTCCAACTCTTCTGGACCGAGACCCTCGAAGGCCAATACGGCGGCTTCAGCCAGGAAAAAGCGAACCATTTTGACACGCTGCCCGACGAGGAGTTCCACGTCTATCGCATCCGCCCCTTCTGGCACGCGGCCGGCAAAATCGTCCGGCTCCGGCTCGACCCGCCGAGTGACGCAACATTCGCCATCGAGTCGATTCGCATCGTCGACGACGCTCCCCAAGCGTCCTCCGAGGCCAAGGCATGGAGATTCGACGCCGACACCAAAGGCTGGCACGCCTGGCGCGACCTGTCCGAGCCGGTCGTCCTCGGCGGTCAGCTCGAAGTGGCTGCCCTGGGAAAATCGCCGATCCTCATGAGCCCGCTGCTCTCGGTGTCCGCCGACGAAAACCCGATCGTCTCCATCCGCATGGCAACCAAGGAAGGGGCGACCGGGCGCGTCTTCTGCGTCTCCAGCACCCAGTTCGGCTGGGAAGACGTGATGTTCCCGCTCCGGGCGGACGGCAAAATGCACTCGTACAACGTCGATGTCGGTCACCTCGGGCACTGGAAAGACACGATTATCATGTTGGGTATTCAGCCCACCGACGCCGAAGGGGCCGGCGCCAGAATCGAGTCGATCGAAATTGCCGACGCCCCTCTCGGACCGGCGGAGCTGGAGATCAGCTACTTCGGCCCCGCCGACGCGATCAACCGCGCCGGGCGGCCCGCCGAAGTCACGTTATCCGTCAGAAACCTCGGCGGCGAAGTGGCCAAAGACGTGTTGGCCACGCTCACGCTCCCCGACGGCGTGCGCTCTGTCGGCCAGCCCCAACAGAAGATCGACGAGCTCACCCACTGGCTCCCCAAAAGTGCGTCGTGGCAAATCGAGGCGTCGCGCGTGGGCCTCGCGGAGGTCGGCGTGAAGCTCGAGGCCCCGGGCGTCGAGCCGGCGTCGTCCACGGCCGCAATTCCGTTCACGCCGGCTCCCCAGGTGCCCCAGGGGGCATACATCCCCGAGCCGAAGCCGGCAAAGAGCGAGTACGACGTCGGCGCGTTCTACTTCCCCGGCTGGCCCACCATGACCCGATGGCAACCGATCCTCGACTTCCCTCTTCGCAAACCGGTGCTCGGCTGGTACGACGAAGCGAACCCCGAGTGCGCCGACTGGCAGATCAAGTGGGCCGTGGAGCACGGGATCACCTTTTTCATGGTCGACTGGTACTGGTCCCAAGGCAATCGCCAGCTTGAGCACTGGGTGCACGACGCCTACATGAACGCCCGGTTCCGCAAGCACCTGAAGTGGGCCGTCATGTGGGCGAACCACAACGCGCCCAACACGCACTCGCCGGAGGATTGGCGGGCCGTCACCCAATACTGGATCGACCATTACTTCGGCATGGAGGAGTACTACCGCATCGACGGGCGCCCGGCGGTTTTCATCTGGGCCCCGGGCAACATCCGCCGCGACGTGGGCGGAACGGAAGAGGCCGCCAAGCTCTACGCCCTCTCCCAAGAGATGGCCCGGGCGGCAGGCCACAAGGGCATCTACTTCGTGGCCATGAGCTCGCACGAAAGCGAGGGGAAGTGCAAGGAACTGAAGTCGGAAGGGTACGAGGCGTTCACCTCGTATCACGGGTTCCAGCTTGCCGCCGGTCGGGCCGGCACCAGGCGGTTCCCTTTTGCCGACGTGGTCGAAACGAGCCCCGAGGTGTGGCGCGAGGAGGACGAGCGTGCCTCGGGCCTCCTCTACATCCCCATCGCCGATACGGGCTGGTCGTCCGAGCCGTGGCACAAGAGCAAGTCGCTGGTGATCAGCAACCGCACGCCCGAGCTTTTTGGAGAGCTTTGCCGCAAGGCCCGGGCGTACGCCGACCAGACCGGCAAGAAGATTATCGCCCTGGGGCCCATCAACGAGTGGGGGGAAGGGAGCTACATCGAGCCCTACGCGGAGTACGGATTTCAGGACCTCGACCAGCTCCGCGCCGCCTTCTGCCCGCCCGGCGACTATCCGCCCAACCTGATCCCGTCCGACGTGGGCCGCGGCCCGTACGACCTCCCGAGGATCGAGCCCAAGACCGCCTGGGAGTTCAACACCGACGACGACCGCGAAGGCTGGGCCCCGAACGGCGATTTGAAAACCGAAGTCAAAGCCGGCCTCCTTGCCGGCGAGACGACGGGCACCGACCCGATGTTCCACGGCCCCGGCATTCAGGTTGAGGCAGCTACGACCCGGCTACTCACGATCCGGATGCGATCCAACGCCGCCGACCGCGCCCAGCTTTTCTGGGCAACCACGGTATCGAATCAAAGCGAACCGAACAGCGTCCGCTTCGCCGTGGTCGGCGACGGCCAGTTCCACGACTACCAGCTCGACCTCGGCCAGTCCCCCCGGTGGCGCGGCCTCGTCACCTCCCTCCGCTTCGACCCGGCCAACAAGCCCGGCGTGAAGTTCGCGGTCGACTGGATCCGGTTTCGGTAGTCTGAACTCAGCTTACCGATTTTCCAACTCCTCGCTCTGGGGCAGGTCCTCGATGCTTTCCAGGTGGAACAGTTCGAGAAACCGACCGGTCGTGTGGTAACTGACGGAGCGGCGTTTTCCCGGCTGGCGCTCGATCCTGAGCAGTTGGCGGCGCACGAGTTGGGCCAACAGGTGTCCGCTGGGGATGCCGCGCAGGCGGTTCACCTCCTCGGCGACGATCGGCTGGCGGTAGGCCACGATGGCCAGCACGTCCAGCGCGGCCTGGGAGAGCCGGGCTTCACGCACGCGGCCGTAGAACTTGTTCCGCACCGGGTGGAACGGCCTGTCGAGCGAGATCCGGTAGCCGGCGCCATCGCTGACGATTCGATACGGACAGCCGTTGGAAGCGTAGCGGTGGTTGAGCTCGTCGACCAGTGTCGGGATTTCGCCCGGCAGGACCCCACGCATTAACTCCGAAGCCCGGGCACTGCTGAGCGGCTCGTTCTCCTGGTTCCCAACGAACAGCATCGCCTCGAGGATCGTCCGCGGAGAGACCGGGCACGGATCGTCGTCGTGGGGGTCTTCCGCCTCGGTTGCGGACCCGATGTCAGCCGTTGGCAGGGAAAGCCCGTCCTCGGTCGACTCAGCCGACTCGTCGGTGGTCGACTCCAGCGACGGCCCTTCCTCCGGGCGTGGCTCCGATTCCGCGGCCGGCTCCGCCCGAGCGTCCATCGACTGGGCGTAGGCCGCGGTCAACTCGTCGAGCGTAATCCCCAACTCTTGGGGCGGTTCGGACTGTTCTTCGGGTGTTTGCGACATGACCCACACTCATCCTTCATCCTTCATCCTTCATCCTTCATCCTTTCCCTTCACCCCCATCGCTTGGCGACTTCGGCCTTCATGAAGCCGAGTGCGTCGGTGGCCAGTTGGCGCTCGCTCTGGTACATGCGGCGCCAGATCTTGGTGGCGGGAACGAGCTTCTCCAGGGCCAATCCGAAGGCTTCGACGACGAGGATGTTGTCGTAGCCGATTTCGCGGAGCGTGTCGAAGTTTTCGCTCCAGCGGACGTTCCCCTGGCCCGGCGTGCTGCGGTCGTTCTCGGAAATATGAACGTGCACCAGGCAGTCGGCGAGCGCCCGGATCGCCTCCGGCGTGCTTTTTTCCTCGATGTGGGAGTGGAAGGTGTCGTACATCATTTGGCAGTAGGGGTGGCCGACGTCGCGGACGAATCGGGCCCCGTCGGCGGCCGTGTTGAGGAAGTAGCACTCGAAGCGGTTGAGGTACTCGACGCCCAAGCGGACCTGGCACTTCTCGGCGTGCTCGGCCACCTCCTGCATCGCCTCGACGCCCCACTTCCACTCGTCTTCGGTCGGCCCCTTCCCGGAAAACTCGCCCAGGGCGGAGTGGAACGGCCCGGCCATCACCTCGCAGCCGGCCGCCGCGCAGCAGTCGAGGTTTCGCTTGTTGGCGTCGATACCCTTGCGGCGGACCGCGGGGTCCGGGCTGATGGGGTTCTCGTCGGGTCCGCGCACCGCGGTGCCCGTTCGCGAAAGCTCCAACTCATCAAGACGCTTGCCCCATTTGGTGCAGTTGTCGATGTTCTCCAGATCGAAAATGGGAAGCTCGATGGTGTCGAACCCGATTTGCTTAAGTTCCTCCAGCAGCGGCAGCATGTCGTCGCTGAGCGTGTCGGTCCACATGAGGAGGTTCATTCCGAATCGCATGGGCTTGCTCCTTGGACGATGAGTCGAAAGCGGTCGGTGTTGATTTACGCTTCTGTGTTAGCCCGTAAACGGGTGGCAGCTCATTGCATTCGACCTTGTGTATTGTTGTTGGGTGCCACGGGCATCTTGCCCGTGCACTGGCGAGACGCCAGTGGCACCCGACTGTACAAGCTCTTTCTTGCCCCGCTTAGCGGCACGACCCAAAGGACTTCGTCGGCACGGGGTCCAGCAACTCGGCCTTTCGGAGGTCAACGCGCCGGCGGGCTTCCGGGAGCACCTCCAGGAAAAGCTCGGGCAGGGAGGCCAGCTTCGCCCGACGCATCACCTGGTCGAGCCGCTTGAGTAGTTTGACATCCTCCAGGTAATCCCACAAGATCCTCGCTTCACAAAACCGCGAGATCATCAGGGCCAATCGCGTGGTCGGCCGCGGCGCCATTCGGTTGACGGCGTCCTCAACCAGCCGGGGGTCGACCGATTCGATCGTCCGATAGTACGCTTCCAGCCGGGCGGGGTCTTCGGCGATGAGCGAGGCGTCCAAGAGGACCTCGACCAGCAGATGGCCCAGGAACGGCGGCCGGAAGCCCGACTCCTCAACCAGCAGGCCGCGGACCAGGCCGCTCAATTCGAGCGACAGCTCGGTGAACGCGCGGGTGGCGTGGAATCGGGCGTCGTCGCGGATGTGCTGGATAATGCCCCGGGCGACCGAGGCGGTTGGCGGGTCAGGATCGTCGACCAGCGGCTCGGCGTGCTTCAAACGCACACGGACCGGCCGATCCGCCACCGTGAGCCAGTCGGGCACCCCGGTGCCGGCCGCGAAGTACGGATCGTCGAGGAACGGGTACGCGTGGGCGAAATAGTTCATCCAGCCGAAATCAGTCCTTTCTCAACCATTTAGCCCCCGGCGAATACACCGGGGGCTCGGCGGCAGCATCAGTCGAAAACCCCGGCCTTTCACGGTGCCGCTTGGACATGGGCATAGTCGGATATTCGCTTGTCGACTGTAACGACGGGACATTGGTGAATTCTTGCCGTCGCGACGATGATCTGGTCGGCCGGATCATTGTGGAAGGGGCTTGGCAAGCGAGTGGACTCGATGGCAATTTCGGGTTCAAGTGGCAGTAATGTAAGCCCGGGATAACCGAGCGCCAGTCGCATCCATTCATCGAGTGCATGCGGCAGTTTCAGTCGTCCCTTCTCGACCAACTTCGCGACCTCCCAACAAGAGATGGCGCTGACTCCCAGACCGGTCTGCTCGTGCTTTTCAAGGAGTGCCAGATGGGCATGCGATAATCGGGAGTCCCCATGAACCCACCATACCCAAATGTGGGTGTCCAGGACAATCACTTCAGCGTCTCCCACTCGGATTCCGCGATGGGCTCCGTGGGTTCTTCGTAGTAAACGGGCGTGCCCCGGAGCGGGTAACGCGTTGAACTCACTGCTTTCGAAGAGGGCGAGCGAATCAAGCGGGGACGCGGCGGCAGCTTGATCTGCAACGCCTCCTCTCGGCTACGTATCGGCCGAAGGTCTTCAGCTTTCATTCCACTCGCTCTCTTGCTTTGGGGGTGACGGCAAGGCGGTCGGGTCCAACGCTGTTGCCGCTGCCCAGCGCACGTTCGCATGAAAAAGGGTCAGCCCGAGCTTCTCCACAACTCGTTCAACCAGGGGGATGTTCGCCGGAGTCCAATCGGCAAAAGGCACCCACAGGCGCAACGGCCGCTTCAAATCCGCAGACAGTTCGAGCAGCATTTGAACAAGTTGGCGCCCATATCCGTGCCCACGATATTGCGGCCGGACAAAAAGCTCTTCAACATCGAGGAAACCGTCGCGGTGCACAGCAAAGGTCCAGGCGATACGCTCATCGCTGTCTGCGTCATAGACTTCTCGTGCGTGTAGAGCATCACCGCCGTGAAAAGAATTCCCGAGCCAGTCCAACCGACCCCAGGATACCGTCCTAATCCCCTGGTGTCCGAACAAATCTGGCAACGGACCCAGATCGTACGACGACCACGCCGAAACGAGATACTTGTCGAAGTACTCAAACGGCAGCAATCCATGACCTTGATGTCCCCACTGCGGGCCCCAACTGTTCACGAAAACAAAGCTGAAACACAGCCGATCAAATCCAATCAGGGTGACACAATGGCTGCCCACCACGGCCTCTTGCGGGCTTGGCATGCGAATCACGCCGTCCTCGGCTTCGAACCACTGTTGTGTGATTTCGAACGCAGCAAGCACGGGTAACAAGTGCCCAAGCACGATGCAGCATTCCTGCCCCGATCGTACCCTCTGATAATGGCAAGTGCGCAGCGCTTTCGCCTTGGCGTCCAGTCCGGTTGGCTCAGCCGGAGGCCATGTTTGGCGCGAGAGCGAGTAGGGCCAGTCAGCTTCCTGCACCCACCCCCATCCACACGACACCCGCTGGGCAGTGACGGGCCAAATCCCCGTCTCGGGCTTGCCCGGATAGGTCCCCTCCAATAGCCGACCTCGCACGAAATTGTATTGGGGGCTCATACGCTCGGGTAAGTCGGCCCCTTGACTGCGTGCTTCAGTCCCCTGAAGTCCTTCTACGGCTGTCATTGAGTGTCTTCCACTCCCCTCTAAGCGATGGCACGCGAATCCCAAACGTTGGCGAGACGTTCCACCATGGCCCCCGGCGCGTTCGCAATCGCTGTGCGTACGTTCATCCGGGCGCCCCCCGGCTGACACAACCCCGCCCCCGTCTCATGGTACCGGGAAGGCGATTAGGCGCCAAGCTGACGAAAGTTCCCATCCGGTCGCCAGACTCCTTGATCGCGATGCTGCACAAAATGGAGCCCCCTCCTCCATGGCAGTCAGCGACGCAGGCATATCGGCTACGGCTAATCGGCGGTCCCTTACGAGGGGATCTCCATCCACTGCCCCTTCTTGGCGCTTTCGAGCACCGTTTCGCAGACTTGCTGGGTCCTCATGGCCGAGCGCATGTCGGGCTGGAAGGCGGGGCCCCCTTCGAGGCTGGCCAGGAAGTCGGCGAAGCTGTTGATAAACGTGTGCTCGTAGCCGATCGTGCAGCCCGGCACCCACCAGTTCTTCATGTACGGGTGCTCGAAGTTTGTCACGTGGATCCGCTGCCAGCCGGTCAGGTGGTCCTCGATCTTCTTGCCGGTTTCCGGATCGGCGTAGCGGAAGTACTGGAGGATGTGGGGGTCTTCCAGGTCGAAGAAGATCGAGCCGTTTTCGCCGTTGAGCTCCATGGTGCTGTAGTTCTTTCGCCCCCGGGCGTAGCGGGTGCTCTCGAACGTGCCCAGGGAGCCGTTCTCGAAGACGGCCAGGAACATGCAGGCGTCGTCGATGTCGACCTTTTCGACCTTGCCGCTGTCGGCATGCTGCCGCTCTTTGATGAACGTTTCCGTGTGGGCGACGACCCTTTTGATTGGGCCGTTAAGCCACTCGGCCGAATCGATCGAGTGGGCCAACAGGTCGCCGGTGACGCCGGAGCCGGCCACGCGGCTGTCGAGCCGCCAGAGAGCCATGCCGCCCTGGGGCACGTCGGCCCCGATGGTGTAGTCCTGGTTGTAGGTGGCCCGGTAGTGGAAGGGGCGTCCCACGCGGCCTTCGTCGATAATCTGCTTAAATAGCGCGATCGACGGCACGCGGCGATAGTTGAACGAGACCATGTTCGCCACGCCGGCCTTCTCCACGGCGGCGACCATCTCTTTGGCCTCGGCGACGCTCATCGCCAACGGCTTCTCGCAGACGACGATCTTGCCCGCCTCGGCCGCGGCGATGACCACGTCGCGGTGCATGAAGTTGGGCACGCAAACGTCGATAAGATCGATGTCGTCCCGCTCCACAACCTTCCGCCAGTCGGTTTCGATCGACTCGTAGCCCCATTTTTTCGCAAAGTCCTCCAGCTTCTCCCGGTCTTCCTCGCGGCCGTAGCATGCCTTCAAGACTGGTTGGTGCTCCCGCGGGAAGAAGTGGTTGACTTGCAGGTACGCATTCGAGTGGGCCCGGCCCATGAAGCCGCAGCCGAGCACGCCGACGTTCAATGGTTTCGACATGGGTCTTCCTTTGTTGCTCTCAAGAGACTCTGCAAAATGTCAAAGCATGTTTAACGACGTCTAGGACCACGGATAACACAGATAACACGGATGTCGTAAGAGACGTGATACCTTCATGGTCCGCAATCTCCACAAGTCACATTGCCGCGTACCGCATCTCCCTCGTACTATCCAACTTATCCGTATGATCCGTGGTTGATAACAGCTCATCTCACAACCCGTTTCCACTCCAACCTCGCATGCTTGAAATTCAGCAGCAGGGCGAGGTCCAGGCCAGTAATGGCGAGATAACCCAGCATCTGGGCAATGTGATTATCGTTGAACGCCGCAACAACCTTCGGATCGGCAATGACCAGTCCATCCACAATCATGTCTGGAACAAGGGTCCCGACGAGATGCCCACGATAGTGCACGGGAAACCGCCGCTGTTGATCGACCGTATGACCCTGTTCGTGGAGCTCGATCACCATGGCGTTTTCATACAGCTTCTCGTCCAGGCCGGGTCTTAGCTCATTCAGCACAGTCATGGCAGCCCCGATGATCTTCCCGCTCAACTCCTTGTGAATGAGTTTAGTGTCGGTCACGCCTGCACTTCCGTCTCATCCGTGCCCATCTGCGTCATCCGTGGTTACTCCTGCCACCCGTGCGCCTCCCGCACGGCGATCATCGCGCTGAGGATGTCGTTCCACGTTTCGGGCTTCATCATCACGTCGTTGGGGAACATGCAGCCGTCCCAGCAGAGATGGCGGATGCGTTTGGTCACCTGCCCGGTTTCGTCGCGGAGCCAGAAGCCGGCGGCCCGGGGGATGTCGAGCTTGCCGTTGGCGTCGTTGGCCAGGCAGTGGCGGCCCGTCTTGTCGTGGGAGCCGGAGCCGTGCACCGTGGCGTCGTTCTGGGCGACGTGGAAATCGATCGTCCAGGGACGCAGGGCGTCGGTCAACTGCTTGTAGGCCGCGTCGAACCGTTCTCGATCGCTCCAGTCGAAGTCCTCTGGGAGGATCGCATCTTCCGGGGCGTTGTAGCCGAGCAGGTAGAGGAGCGTATGGGCCATGTCGGCCTCGAAGCCGAGCGTTTGAGGGCGGTCGACCAGTTCCAGAAGCTGGAGCATTCTCTTCCAGCTGTGCATGCCGCCCCAGCAGATCTCGCCTTCGGCGGCCAGCTTCTCGCCGTGGTCTTCGGCGATGTCGCACGCCTGGCGGAACGTTTCGGCGATCCGTTTCTGGTTGCCTTCGGGGTCTTGGGTCCAGGTGGCGACGTCGCTGGCCGAGTCGATGCGGACCGCGCCCTCGGGCCGCACGCCCAGCTCCCGGAGCAGCTTGGCGACGTGGCAGCCCTTGCGGACCTGGCCAAGAAAGCTCTTCCGCTCCGACTCGTCGCCCATGGCGGCCCCACCGCCGGTGGGCGGCCAGATCGGGGCGACGACCGTGCCGACGTCGAGGTTTCGGGCCTTGGCCTTCTCGGCCAGCTCCTTGATGTCGTCGTCGGTCCCGTCGATGTCGATGTGGGGCAGGTAGAGGAACAGGTCGAAGCCGTCGAACCGGACCCCGTCGACTTCCGCGGCGGCGGTCAGGTCGAGCATCGTGTCCAGATCGATGGGCGGCTCCCCGCCGTCGCCCTTGCCCACCACACCCGACCAGGCCCCGTTGTGGAGTTTGGGGTAGTTGTTGGGGTGCTGATTGCTCATCGCAGAGTTCCTGTCGTTTCTAGAGACTTCTTGGTGGTTCGGGCGGAGCAATTCTTTCCAGTTCAGGCAGGAGTTCGGGCAAATCAATCGTCGCAACGCTCCCGACGATGCGGTAATTCACGTGCAGGTAGTCATGGACTACCTTGTGGCGCATGCCGACGATTTCCTTCCAAGGCACTTCTGGATGCGCTCTCTGGAATTCGGGGGACACGCGTCGCGCCGCCTCGCCGAAGGTCTGAATGAGGTGGGCCAACGCCAGTCGCAGGTTCTCATCGGCGTCGAACTCCGATCGCGACTTGCTCGCCATTTTGCTCACAACGGAGCGAGCCAGGTCGAGCATGTGGCCGACGTACACGAGGTCATCCTTCTGCATACTGCACCTCGGCACTGGCCAGCACGCGGCCCCGCAACCAACGGTTCAAGTATTTCTCTTCCACGATGTCCACCCGGTGCCCGCCAAACAGCCGCGAAAGCTCCTCCTCCATGTTAATGATGGCGAAGCCCACGGCGTGTCCGGGCTCGAACTCGACCAGCACGTCGACGTCGCTGTCCGCCCGAAAATCGTCGCGCAGGACGGACCCGAAAAGCGACAGCTTGCGGATATGGTGCCGGCGGCAGAAATCGGCGATCTCGTCTCGCGGAGGGTTCATTTTCGCAACTGACTCATTGCTGGGCGCAGCTCCCCATTTATTGCTCCGGCGCACAACTCGAACTCACTATGAACGATCCGCACGATCAGCGCCGATGATCCCCGATTTCCGGCATAGTCTCGTGGATATCGGGGCCGAAGTAGCGAAGGCCCACCAGGGGCTCACCGCCGGTGTTCTCGATTTCCACGCCCGCGGCGGCCGCTTCGGCGGTGATGAACACTTCGTCCCACGGCTCTTCGCCGAAGCGGATCATCACCGGCGTTTGGAGCGGCAGCTTGCCCATCCGGCCGGTCCCCTGCACGGTGATCCAGCCGCTGGCGCCGGGGTCCTTCAACACGCACTTGGCGCCCGGATCAACGGTCAGCTCCTTGGCGGAGAACAACTGCTCGCCGTCGAACCCACCGTAGTCGATCCAGCGGTCGGTGTAGCCGTCGCCGGAGCAGGAGGGGTCGACGATCGGCTCCACGTAGGTGCTGTTCTTGAAGGAGGGGTCGACGTTCTTCTCCCAATCGAGTTGCTCGATGATGAAGTCGAGGTCCTGGTGCTTGTCCTCGGGCACGTCCTTGACCAGGAGGCCCCAGGGGACCTCGCGCCCTTCGACGAGCGACTGGTACATGCCGAACACGTCGCTCCCCCACTGGGGTTCGTAGGTGCACATCGAGCCGGGGGCGTGCAGCACGCCGGCCGGGATCATCCAGCCGCTCCCCGGCTTCAGGCGATAGGCCTTGGAGAGGTCGAGGATGCCGTTGTCGCCCTTGCTCCAGTCCTCCAGGCACTTCAGCACGTCGTCCTTCGTGGTGCCGGGCTCCAGGCCCATGAAGGTGTAGTCGAAGTGGTTGTCGGCAGCGTTCAGTTGCGGCGGGAAGTAGTAGCTCTCGGGCTTGCCCTGCTGGTTGGTCAGCGCGGCGTGCTTGTGCTGCTGGTGCATGTGGTGAGGGATGGGGCCCATGTTGTCGAAGAATTTGGAATAGACGGGCCACCGTTTGTACTGATCCCAAATCGCCTGGCCGACGATCCGGCCCTGCCCTTCCTCGACGGCATCTTTGAGAAGGAATTTCTTGCCTTCGAAGGCACACCAACTGAGCCCTTCATCCCAGGACCGTCCGTCGTTGGCCGCTTCGGTCGTGCTGGCGAACCAACGTTCGTCGATCCCGCCACGATGGGCTCCCAGGGCGTACCAGTCGGTCGGAGCCAGCTTGATCCGCTTACCCGGGTGCAGGAAGCTCCGGGGGACCCAGGCCGGCGTCAGTCGGAGGATTCCTCCCCCGGCGTCCAATGCGCGATCGAGAATTGCGCCCACGTTATCCTTTTTCAGAATCTCTGAAGCACACATGGTCGTTTCACAGCTCCCAAGAGTTACGGGCGTACGGGGAAATGTCGAGAAGCACCCTTTTTATTCGTTTGACCGCGTGTCTGCAAGTAATCCGCGAGAAATGGCGGGCACAAATTGGGGAACATAGACAAGCTGGCGACTCTGGGCAGAAGCGAAACCCCGCGGTTTCCCGAACGCGAACAGGACGCGCCGGCAACCTTCCGCAACAGAGCCTACTCAGGCCCGTCGGGACCATCTCCGGAATGGTTCATTCCGGCCGAGATCACGATGTGCGGCTTGCCGCTGGCGCGGTTCCGCTCGGCAAGGACTCTCACTCCGTAGACACGGAGGATCATGTCGGGCGTGAGAACCTTCTCGGGCGGACCGAGGGCCTCGACGCAGCCCCGGTCCAGCACGGCCAGCGCCTCGCAATACTCGGCGGCCAGGTTGAGATCATGGAACACGCTGATCACGGTCATGCCGGTCTCTTGATTCAGCCTGCGGATCAGGTCGAGGGCCGAGAGTTGATGGGTGATGTCCAGGTGATTGGTCGGCTCGTCGAGAACGAGCAGCTCGGGCTCCTGGGCCAGGCACATGGCGATGAACACCCGCTGGCGCTCTCCACCGCTGAGTTCGGTGATGATCCGGTCGGCCAGGTGGGCCACGCCGGTCAACTCCATCGCCCGTTCGGTGACGTCCAGGTCTCGGCGCGTCTCGCGGCCGGTCCTTGCCAGGTGAGGCGATCGCCCCATCAGGGTCACCTCGCGGACGGTGAACGAGAAATCCAGGGCGAGGTTCTGCGGGAGGAAGGCCATGGTGCGGGCGAGTTGGCGGCGGCCGATTTCCTGGAGGTCCACGCCCCGAAGCAGGACCTGCCCTTCGCTTGGGGCCAGCACGCCACTGATGACCCGCAGTAAGGTCGTCTTCCCGGAACCGTTCGGTCCGATCAGGCCCAGGAAACCCCCGTCGCCGACTTCGATGCTCACCCCGTCCAGCACGATCTTCCGGCCGTACCCCGCGATGACGTTTTGAATGGAGAGCATGTTTACCCCCAAGAGGAGTGCTTCTTGTGCCGCAGCAGGAAGAAGAAGAACGGTCCGCCGAGCAGTGCGGTCACGACCCCGATAGGGACCTCCATGGGAGCGATCACGGTTCGGGCGAGGCTGTCGGCCAGAACGAGGAACACGGCCCCTCCCAGGGCGCTGGCCGGGACAAGACGCCGATGATCGGGGCCAAGCGCCAATCGCATCGAATGGGGCACGATCAGACCCACGAAGCCGATCAGGCCGCAGGCCGCGACCGTGGCTCCCGTCATCAGCGAGGCCAAGAGAAGAAACAGCTTTTTCGTTCTCTCCACGTTGAGCCCGAGATGGGCCGCCGGCTCCTCTCCCAACGTGATCACGTTCAAGTCACGCGACAGCACGGTGGTCGCCAGGAGTCCTGCTCCCACCACGATCGCGGCCGCTCGCAAGAGTGCCCAATCGAAGATCTGCAGGTTCCCCAAGAGCCACCAGATGACGTTGTGCAGCTCGTCGGATGACGACAAGGACACGAGAAACATCAGCATGCTGCCGAACACGGCATTCACCATGACTCCGGAAAGAAGCAGCGTGTGGACCGGCGTTGCCCCGGCACGGTCGCGTGCCAGGGCATACACGAGGAGAATCGTCGCCAGCGCGCCGGTGAACGCCAGGGCCGGCAGCGTCCACGTGCTCGACGCGCTCAAGCTCAAGAGGATGGCGGCGACGGCGGCGAGTCCCGCGCCGGAGGAGACGCCGAGCACGTACGGCTCGGCCAGGGGATTCCGGAACAGGGCCTGAAAGACCACGCCGGAAACCGAAAGCCCGGCCCCGGCGACAATCGCCAAGAGAATCCGCGCCATGCGCAACTGGATGATGGGGTGCACGCGCAACTGGATGATGTCGCAGGTGAACATCTCGTCTGCGGGGACTCGCACGGCGCCGGCAAACAGGGAAAGCGCGCATGCGCAAACAAGTCCCGCCAAGAGCCCCCCAAAAATCACCCAGTTGCTCTTGTCACGCATGATCGGCGTGCCCTTCCTCCTTCGGCGTCCACGGCCTAAAGGCCTGGTGGATTTGGACCTTTTGAAAAATGGCGGGTTAGGCCTACCTTGGAACGGTTTCTTCCGTCGCGACGCCGTGGAGCTGCCGGCTGAGCGCCTTGGCTCCCTCAATCAGCCGCGGGCCCGGTCGCAAAAGGAGATCGGACGTGATATCGCTGATAACACTGCCGGATCGGACCGCCGCGATGTCCTTCCATCCGATGCGGCCGGCCAGGGCCTCGTTCGGTTGTTCCGCGTTCATGTAGCACAGCACGATCACGTCCGGGTCCCATTGGACCACTTTTTCCGGGTTCACGGCCGGATAGGCCGCGTCGAGCTCATGGGCCACGTTGAGGCCGCCTGCCCGCGTGATCAGCTCGTCGACGAAGGACCCTCCACCGGCCGTGGTGACCGGATCGTTCCAGATTTCCACAAACACCCGGGGACGCCGCTCGACGGGAATGTGCCGATGCTGTTCGGCAATGGTCTCGAGCTCCGCCTGCATGGTCGCCACCAGTTCCACGGCGCGTTGCGGCCTTTCCACTTGCCGGCCGATTTCCAGCAGCGTTTCGAACAGCTCCGGGAAGTTGCCCGTCTTGACCCAGAGGACTCGAATCCCCGACCGGCGCAGGATCACCGTGGCGTCGGCGCGTTCGATCCCCGTGGCGATCGCCAGGTCGGGCGAGAGGGCCAGCAGTTTCTCCACATTGGGCGTGCCAAACCCCCCGATGCGATCGAGCTCTTTCGCTTGAGGTGGATAGTCGCAGCGGTCGGTCACGCCTACGATGCAGTCTTCGACCCCCAACGCGAAAAGCATTTCCGTCACACTCGGGGCCAGGGACACAATGCGGAGCTTGTTCTCTTCGATACCTTCCCGCGGCATCGACGTGCCGGAGAACAACACGGCGACTACCAGAGCGGCTCCCAGGAGTCCCATCGTCACATAGACTACACGTTTCATCGTAGGGTCCACCCGCTTCAAGCTGCATCCTGGCATCGGTTCGGAAAACGTTCGAGAATGAGCAATCCGGTTTGAACGACGTCGACGTTTGGCATGTTCTCGTCGATCTCGACGGAGAGCCCCGTCGATTCGCCGATTGCGTGGGCGGTCTGGCGAGCACGGGTCAACGGACTACAGAAGCAGCGCTCTCTGATGCCCCGGTTGAGAACGGGGCCCCAACCCGCATCTCGATGCGCCCGAGGGATTGCCATCCAATCAAGCTACCTGGCCGGAGACGATCGAGCGCTGACGATGCCCTATCCTCCCGGGTCGGTTTCCCACGGAGCGAGCCGGCTAGCTCTCCTCGCGTTTGGGTTGCTTCTTGATCTCGACCACGTGCCGGTCGAGCGAGACGAGCTCGTAGCGCCCCGCCTTGTGCTCGTAAACCAGGTATTCCTTGGCCGCGTCTTCCTCGGAGAGTTTGCCGGCCTGGGCAAGCTCTCGGTAGATGTCGTCGCCTCGACGGCGGATCGTCGGCTTTCCCAGGAGTTTGTTCACTTGGTCCATGCGCATACCCATGCTGATGACGGGCACGCCATCGCTTTTGGCCGCGAGATCGGTCGACGCGGAACCTTCGTACTCTTCGCCGCGCGGCTTGTCGCGCATCCGCGCGGAGCGGCAGACGCACAACAGCGCCAGCCCAATGCAAAGGGCGAGCAGGAAGTAGGGCATCACCCATACCTGGACGCCCGCGCTACCGCCGCCCCCACCTCCCTCTTCAGCCTCGGCGGCCAGGGCCGCGCCATGGACGGCCGCCCACGCGGCGAGCGTCCATGTCAGCAAAGTCAATTTCCGCAAGAGGATCGACGAATTGTTCATCTCGTTTGAGTCTCCCGGCCAGGAGAAGCGGAGAGCGGGGAATTCACCAAAGCACCACGCCGAAGGTTCAACGTTGGAAGGACTCCATTGTAAGCCAAACTTCTCGGGATTGGAAACGCCGCCGCCGAATCGTTACGCGGCTGCGGACCGGCCGCCGGCGACGCACTCCCCCTGTTCAGGACGCAGCGGGCAACGGACGGCCTGCGTAACTGTTTGTGTACAATCAACTTAAGAGCGAGCGACCCGTCATCCGGCTCACTCCGCCGGCACGGCGTCCAGCACGAGCACCTCGAAGGGGGCCAGGGTGAACGCGTGCGGCTCGGCCGCCTGGAGCGTGATCGGCACGCGGGCCGGGGCCGGCGGCTTCCAGGGGCTCTCAAGGCGATAGCGTCCTGAAGCGCCGTCGGGCAGCTCGAACGCGGTCTTAAGATCAATGCGGATTGAAGCCGGCCCCTTCCCGGGATTCCGCAAGGTGAGGATTCCTTTCCGCGGCGACCACGACGCATATCCGTAAACCTCCCCAGCCCCCGGATCGCCGCCGATGCCGTGGGTGTCGACGAGCACGTCGGCGTTCCCACGCATCCACCCAATCGTCTCGGCCACGGCGTCCCAGACTTCCGCCGGGAACATGCTCGGGGTGACGAAGAACTCCTGCATCTGCGTGCCGGAAGCAGCGGCCATGTGGATGTCGTCGATCAACTCCTTCGGGTCGTTCGAGAGATCGCCCGCCAGGCTCAGCGGGGCGCACATCACGCTCTGGAACTTGAGCGAATTGAGCGGATAGAGCGGACCGCGCCGGGTGTGGAGCCGGTGGCCGATCATGTCGCGGTAGGTGAGCCACTGCTGGCGAGTGGAGCCGGGACCGTGAAGTCCGACGTCCCTTCCGCTCCGCCAGATCGAGTCGCCGTACCAGAGCCAGTAGGGCGAGGGCCAGGTGCCCACGGTGGTGTTCACGAACAGGCCCGGCCGGGTCTTGCGCAAGTCGGTGATCAGTTCCAGCAGGGCTTCGATGTCGGGGCCGTAGTCCGCTTTGGCGCCGGAAGCGAGGTCGCCCGTGCCGACGCCGTCGAACTTGAAATAGCCGACGCCGTACTGGCGCATCTGCTCCGTGCAGACGTCGCGGAACCTGGCAAAGTACTTTGGTCCGGCCAGGGTGAAGCCGTGCGGGTTCGTCTCGAAACCTTGGGTCTTGCCGTATTCGAGCCGTTCGGCCTTCGCCCGGCTGTAGCCGCCCCACGGCGAGATCCAGGTGCCGATGATGGCCCCATATTCCGCCGCGGCGGTCTGGAGCGGGGCGAAGCCGTTGGGAAACCCGGCGTGGAATCGCCAGAGGGTTTTGTTGTCGTCCCAGCCGTCGTCGAAGACGAAGGCGTCCAGCTTCACCCCCCGCTTTTTGACCAGCTCCCGGCCGAACGCGTGAATGCGGTTCAAACAGAGCTTCTCGTTCATCTTCCGGTCGGACGCGGCGATGTCGAACCAGGAGATGTAGTAGACGAACGGACCGTACGGCCGGGCACGCTCTCGCTCGATATAGTAGAGAAAGGCGCGACGAAGCTGTCCCTCCGGGACCACGCCGATGACGGCCGAGGCCGTGAACGCCTCGCCCGGTCCGATCGGGCGATACCGAGGCAAGCTGCAAAGGATGGTCCCCCCGTCCGCCCGGTTGTTCGCCATGGGATGCTCGCAGGCGACGAAGAGGTTGCCCGCGACGACCGGCGAACCGGCCACCTCGCCGACCACGCCGGCGTCGGGCGCCTCGATGCGGAGCACGGTCAGTTCTCTCAACGGAAGGTCGCCCGTTGGGGCTGAAAGCGTCAGCTCCTGGCGCACGTAGTTCGACTGATCGCGGAGTTCAGCCCGCCAAAGGGCGCGGATTCGGCCGTCGTCGGAGACCAGCGGCACGCTGGCACGCCACCCGGCGTGTCGGCCCGATTGCCGTACGGCGTTCGCGTTGGGCTGGATTTCCTCCAGGGTCGGCCCACCCGCCGGGCGGAACTGGGAGGCGGCAAGCGATCGCCCGTCGGCAAACGTGACGGAAAACGCCTCGGCCCCCTCCGAACCCAGGGTCCTGCCGGAAATCCGGTCGGCCACCTCTCTGCACTCGAGTCCGTCGGCGGTCAGGTTCCAGCGGACCGCGATCACGGCGTTTTCGAGGGTCAGTCGGTCGCCGTCCAGATGTGCTCTGGCCACGCCGGGGCTGGGGCCGGGGAACTCCAAGCAGCGCGCTGGCTGTGCAGGAGCCGCCAAGTGCAAGAGAACGAAGATCAAGGCCCCCGCGCGGGGGCCGAGGGTGCCGCATCGCAACAAGTCGCCGGATCGCATGGGATCGCTCCTGGTCTGGTTAACGCGTCAGGTGGAAAAAGGGCGAGTCCGGGTCTCTCCGTGTCGTTGCCTGCGGCCCGGACGGCTTCAGACTATCTTATCGAGAAGCGGACCGAAATAGCCCGGGGGTGGATGCAGGGTTGGTCCGAACCTTTTCGGTCGCCCCTTGTCCGATGCTCCGTGGGGGGGTATGATGGGCGTCCTTCGATTTCTTGTGGAGTCTGCCAATGCGCCACGTGCTTTCGGCCCTGGTCCAGAACGTGCCGGGTGTGCTTTCGAACATCTCGGGGATGTTGGCCTCGCGGGGCTACAACATCGACAGCCTGGCCGTGGGCGAAACGGAAGACGCCCGGCTGTCGCGGATGACGTTCGTGGTGGTCGGCGACGACGCCGTGCTGGAGCAGGTCCGCAAGCAGTTGGAGAAAATCGTCACCGTGGTGCGGGTCGACGACGTCAGCGCCCGCGACCACGTCGAGCGCGACCTGATGCTGATCCGGGTAGCCTCTCCGGCGGGGCACCGGAGCGAGATCCGCGAATTGGTGGATATCTTCCGCGGCCGGATCGTCGACGTTTCGCCCGAAATGATGATGATCGAGATCTCCGGCCAGGAGCGGAAGGTCGAGTCGTTCATCGAGTTGATGCGGCCGTTCGGCATCCTGGAACTGGTCCGCACCGGCCGCATCGCCATGGTGCGCGGCTCCAGCACGAAGGAGACCGATGGTGGCCAACAGCCGGCCATCCCCGCGAAGGACGCAAAGTAACAGCCCGCCGAATGTGCGTTGAATCCGACTTTCCCGTTTAGACGCCGACGGCACGTTAGCGATCGGTGGGGACGCCGATACCGAACACGAACCCCGGAGCATCGATTATGCCCGCCAAGATCTTCTACGACAAAGATGCCGATCTTTCCCTGCTGAAAGGCAAGACGCTCTCCATCCTGGGCTACGGCTCCCAAGGGCATGCCCATGCACAGAACCTCCGCGACAGCGGCCTGAACGTACTGGTGGCCGAACTGCCCGGCACGCCCAACTACGAGCAGGCCCTCAAGGACGGCTTCCAGCCGGTCTCGACCCCCGAGGCAACCGAAAAAGGCGACCTGGTGACGATCCTCCTGCCCGACGAGTTGCAGGCCGACGTCTTCCGCAGCGAGATTCGCGACCACCTTTCGCCGGGCAACGTGGTGGTCTGCTCGCACGGGTTCAACGTCCACTTCGGTCAGTTTGAGGTGCCCCAGGGGGTTTTCACCGTATTGGTCGCCCCGAAAGGGCCGGGCCATCTGCTACGGGCCGAGTTCGTGCGCGGGGCGGGCGTCCCTTGCCTGATCGCCCTGGGGGAAGGGTCCGGCGATCAGGCCCGAAACCTCGCCCTGGCCTATGCCAAAGGGATCGGCGGCACCCGGGCCGGCGTGATCGAAACCACCTTTGCCGAGGAGACCGAGACCGACCTGTTCGGCGAGCAGGCGGTGCTCTGCGGCGGGGTGAGCGCCCTGGTCAAGGCCGCCTACGAGGTCCTGGTCGAGGCCGGCTATCAGCCCGAAATGGCCTACTTCGAGTGCATGCACGAGTTGAAGCTGATCGTCGACCTGTTCTACCAGGGCGGGCTGAACTACATGCGGTACAGCGTCTCTAACACCGCTGAATACGGCGACTACACCCGCGGTCCGAGGATCATCACCGACGAGACCAAGGCCGAGATGCGGCGGATGCTCGAGGAGGTCCAGAGCGGCCAGTTCGCCCGGGAGTGGATCCTGGAGAACAAGGCCAACGCCCCCATGTTCAAGGCGATGCGCCGCCGCGAGCGAGAGCATTCGATCGAGGACGTGGGCTTGAAGCTCAGGCGCCTGATGTCGTGGATCGACGCCAAGGAGGTGTAGGCCCCCAGAACGCGGCGAACGGGTCTTGCCGGAAATCGGGCGATGTGGCCTCTCCGTTGGGGCAGCAGTTGCACTGCTGCCCCCAGCCGAGGTGCGGCAGTACAATTGCCGCACCAACTGGAAATCGGGAAGTTGTTTATCGTCCGTGAGCGCCGGGTGCCATGCCCTCGCTTGCGTGGGCATGTTTCCCAATACCGGAGAAATCGGCCGGCACATGGCAAAACGAGTTTGGCCATGCCACCCCCGTCTCTGATGCCGATGAGCGACCCCCTCAACCCTGCCGCCGCACGCGGACTCTTCGAAGCCCATCCTCGCAGCTTCCAGGGCAACCGGTACGTTTACCCCGTGTTAAGCCGCCGCGCCGGGGGTGTTTCCATCGGCGTGAACCTGAATCCCGACAAGCGCTGCAACTTCGATTGCATCTACTGCCAGGTCGATCGGGCCGAGCCGGTCAAGGGGGAGGCCGTCGACCTCGACCGGCTCACGGCCGAGTTGGACGCGATGGTCCGGCTGGTCGTCTCCGGCCGGATCTACGAGGAAACCAAGTTCCGCCAGGCCCCTCCCGCCCTGCGGCGGCTGAACGACATTGCCCTAAGCGGCGACGGGGAGCCGACCGCCTGCGACCGGTTCGAGGAAGCGGTGGCCGCGTGCGCCGACGTCCGGCGCCGCCATCGCCTCAACAATCTGAAGCTGGTGCTCTTGACCAACGCCAGCCTGCTCGACCGCCAGCGGGTGCGGCGGGGGCTGGAGATCCTCGACGCCAACAACGGCGAGATCTGGGCCAAGCTCGACGCGGGAACCGACGCCTACTACCGGCGCGTCGTCCGCTCGGGCGTCCGGTTTCAGCGAATCCTCGACAACCTACGCACAGCCGCTCTCGTCCGGCCGATCGTGATCCAGTCGCTCTTCCTGCGGATTCGCGGCGAGCCGACCCCGCCCGGCGAGCAGCAGGCTTTTTGCGAGCAGCTCTGCGAGATCCTCGCCGCGGGCGGCCGGATTCGGCTCGTTCAGCTCCACACGATCGCCCGGCCGCCGGCCGAAAGCTGGGTCGCCCCCCTATCCAACGAGGAACTCGACGCCATGGCCGCCCTGGTACGCCGGGAGACGTCGTTGCCGGTGGCCGCCTTCTACGGACTGGGCTCGGTCTGAAAGCCTCGCGGTGCCCCGGAGGCGAGGCAACCGTCGAGGGCGCCTGCCGGCCGCCCGATTGGACTCTGCCGTGGCCGCCAGCGTATAATCGGGCCTGCGTATCACCCATGGGACCGGCACGTCAACGGCTTCACTGATGAGCAAACGGTTCCGACCCGTGAGAAGTAAGGAGAGGACAACATGATCCGAAGAGCAGACTTCTTGTTGATGATGGCGGCCTGGGCGTTGGCCGGCACGGTTTGGGCGGCAGAGAGCGAAATTGCCGAGCCCGAGGAGGCCAAAGCTGATCCCGATTTCGCCGTCCAGGGGGAGTACCTGGGTGAGGGCGTGATGCCCGACGGAGAGCACATCAAGGCCGGCGCCCAGGTGATCGCTTTGGGCGGGGGAGAGTTCGCGCTGGTGTTTTACGAGGGTGGCCTGCCCGGCGCCGGGTGGAAGCGGGACGACGGGAAGCTGGAGGCCGCCGGCCGGCGCGAAGGGGAGGTGACGGTGATCTCTTCCGAGGACGTCAAAGGCAAGATCGCCGACGGCAAGATGACGATCAGCGACAACGAGGGCAACGGCCGCATCGAGCTGAAGTGCGTCGAGCGAAAGAGTCCCACGCTGGGCCAGAAGCCGCCCGAAGGCGCCGTCGTTCTTTTCGACGGGAGCGGCACCGACTACTTCCCCGGCGCCACGATGACTGAGGAGAAGAACCTCCTGTCCGGCACGCTCTCGAAGGCGGAGTTTGCCGACGCGAAGATTCACCTGGAGTTCCGCCTGACGTGGATGCCGGACGCCCGCGGACAGGGCCGCTCGAACAGCGGCGTTTACGTCCACAACTGCTACGAGATCCAGGTGCTCGACTCCTTCGGGCTGGAAGGCCACGACAACGAGTGCGGCGGCTTGTACAGCATCAAGGCGCCGGACGTGAACATGTGCCTGCCGCCGCTGGTCTGGCAGACCTACGACGTCGACTTCACCGCCCCAAAGTTCGACGCAAGCGGCAACAAGGTATCCAACGGGCGCCTAACCCTCAAGCACAACGGGGTGGTGATCCACGACGGCATCGAGCTGCCCCACGCCTGTCCCGGCGGGCAGGGGGAAGGGCCCGGGCCGCGTGGCATCCAGTTGCAGGGGCACGGCTGCCACGTCCAGTACCGCAACATCTGGGGCCAGAAAAAGGAGTAGCCCGGGAGGGTGACCCGGCCAAAAAAATCGCTGCCTGACGGCGGCCAATAGAGTAGAATAGACATAGAGAAGGATAGGCACAGACACGGCCGACAATCGGGCTTCCGCCGCCGCGTTTTGATTCGGCTGAAAGCTGAGGATTTCGGTCGTGCAGCCGGGCTGAAACTGCCGATATTTGTTGCATAACCGAGAGATTCGGAATCGAGCCTCCCGTTTGTCATTCCGACGGAGGTGCCAACCATTTGGCGTGAGCCGAGACCGCCAACGGCTGGTGCGCGAGCACGCCGGGTCTCCGCTCGTCTCGCAGCGACGCATCCGGTCGCAATCGCGGGAGGTTTGATTCTACGGCCGCCGCGTCCCGGCTTCGGGACCGCGGCGGTCTTTGTTTCTTGACGGGACTCTTGGGAAAACCCAGTCGTAAACCTCCGCACCGCCTTGGCCCCCATAACCCGGCTCTTAACTTGTTCCCAGGCTCCAGCTTGGGAACACGCGCGTCGCCACGAAAAGCGGCCGACTTCCAATCCAAGGGATCGGAACGGTACAATGACCGGAGGAGAGACGCAAACACGAGTTCGAGAA
>JBDRTC010000415.1:0-2138 GCA_043824335.1 Planctomycetota bacterium
ACCGTGGAGAAGCTTTAGTGAACGATCGTCTCAAGACCGCCCGCCGCGTCGCCGTGGCGCCGAGATCCACCGCCGGTTTGCTTTTTGTGATTGCCTTGCTGGCGATGCTGCCGCTGGAATTCGGCTGCCCGCGGTCTTCCCCTTCTCCGCGCCCGGCCGGACCCGGGGAGCGTGAAACCGATCGCCTGCAGCGGCGCGAGATTCTCGACGTGGTGATTCGGAGTTTCTCGAATTACGAGGAGAACGACAGCATCGAGGTGCTCCAGCAGGCCATCGGCCGGCTGGATCAATGGGCGCGGACCCAAGAGCCGCTTGCGGATTGGCGGTTAGACCCCATGGTGGCAGCGCTCCCCGAGCCGTATGCCGAACTCTTCAAGGTGCTGAAGCTCGACCAGCTTGAGTTCCACAACTCCGACGTATTCGCTTTCCGGGAAGCCTTCTGGCTGCGCGACGTGTCGCGCTGGGCCCGAGGCGACGCGGTCGACGAGTTGGACCAGGCCCGAGCACTATTCGATTGGACGGTCCGTAACGTCCAGCTCGACTGGACCGTTCCGGCCGACGCCTCCGGGGCGCCCGGCCGCATCCTGCAAAAACCGTGGGAGACACTGCTTTTGGGGCGGGGGACCGCCATGGACCGGGCCTGGCTGTTCATTCTTCTGGCGCGACAACAGGGAATCGACGCAGCCCTGCTCGCGTTGATCGAGACGGACGATCCCTCGGAAACGCAGATCCGCCCCTGGGTCGTGTCCGTGCTCAGCCAGGGCGAGTTGTACCTGTTTGAGCCGACGCTCGGCGTGCCGATTCCGGCGCCCGACGGAATCACGCACGGCCCGGCCGGTGCGTTGGACCTCCAGCCCGCCACGCTGGCTCAAGTCGTTGCCGACGACGCCCTGTTGCGGCAGTTAGACTTTGGGGAGTATTCCTATCCGGTCAAGTCGGCGCAGGTCGAAAGCGTGGCGATCCTGTTGGAGGTCTCGCCGGCCTATCTGGCCCAGCGGATGGAGCTGGTCGAGAGCCAACTGGCCGGCGGCGACACCCTCACGCTCGCGACCGACCCGACCTCGCAGGCCAAGGGCTTCCAAGCCTGCCGGCACGTGGCCGAGGTCCGGCTTTGGCCGCTGCCCTACCAGACTCTAATCCAGGAACTCCAACTCGGGCCCAACCGGCAACAATGGCAACAGGCGCAACTGATCCCCTTCATGGCCCGGATGGGCCCCGTCCCGGCCTTGTGGAAGGGGCGCCAGTATCATTTCAAGGGAATCTTCAGCGGGGAGCAGAGTGCGACCACCTTCTACCAGAGTGCCCGGCTTCCGGAACGCTTGTTCAACGACGGGCGGATGGAGCCTGCGATCCGGAAGGCGTTGGTGCGGGCCAAGACAGACGCCAGCTACTGGCTCGGGTTGATCGCCGCCGGGCAAGGACACCGCGAGGCAGCCATTGATTGGCTTTCGACGCGGACGCTGGAGGCCACCCCCGACGGCCCCTGGACCTCCGGCGCGAGATACAACCTCGGCCGCACCTACGAAGCCGACGGCCAGATCGCCAAGGCGGTCGAGACCTACCGCTCCGACAACGGTTCGCCCGTCCGCCACGGCAATCTCCTCCGCGCCCACTGGCTCCAGCCGCCGGCGGCGGCGCCGGCCAACAAGGACGCAGCCGCCAAGACCGAGGACGCTCCCAAGAGCGATGCCCCCGCGCCCGACACGGCCGAGTAGCCGGAGTCTGCGGACTGTCACGCGGGACGTCATTGCACCTCGTTCCCAAGCTCCCCTTGAACCTCGTTCCCAAGCTCCGCTTGGGAACGCTCCTGACCGAAGCTCTGCTTCATTCTGGAGAATCACCTCCACCTGATCGCATCGGGCGGAACACCGGAAAGTGGAACCGGGCCCGGTCGAAAATGGATCGGAGGCTGTGCAAACGCCCGGCGCACGCCGCGGAACTCCCAGCCCTTGAGCTTTATACCCCAGCGAGCCAGCTCCTTTCGCAGTTGAGCCTTCGCGACCCGGAGCGACGCACGCACCTGGGCCTGCAAGCGCCGGGAGGCTCGCCGCCACCGCCGGGGGTGCTGGAGCCGGGCCAAGAGATCGCGGACCCGCCGGGCGAGCCCCTCCGAGCGGCCCAAGTAGATCGACCACTGC
>JBDRTC010000416.1:0-2643 GCA_043824335.1 Planctomycetota bacterium
GGGTGGAATCCGGCAAAAGGCTGAGGAAGGGAATGCGGATGTATTAATTACGCTTTGCTAAACCCGCACGCACCCCCCCCCCCCCCTTGCCTCATCTCGGCAAGGTCAATAAAAGGATCTTCATTACCAGGTCCCAACGGCCACCTTCATAGTCGCCGCCGTCATTTAGCTGGGGGTGTCCGCCGCCCCCCACGAGTGCAAGAGTCGATCTAAGTCGCTACCGCGCAGCGGTTTAGTTCAACTGCCGATTAGATGGATTGTGTTATCACGGTTTTCCGGTATTTGGCGAGATCAACCCTCCAGCCCCCCTAAACCACCGGAAGGCTCGCCGTAACCTGCACTCAGGGAGTAAGTTATCTCGCCACGAAGGGGCGAACCCAGGTTGCGGTGCGCCTGGAATTTGGTAGTATAGATATTCATGGGAGGATTGTAAGTTACCGTGTAACAAGTCGGATACGAGTGTCTTGGTTGGAGCCCGAGAGGGCAACCAAGGGACGGGTTTGAGTGAGATTGCGAGCGGATCCGCGCTAGGCACAAAGAAACTTGGCAGCAAAAGCCATACGACGTCTGGGAGTTGATGAGACGATGCACCCGGTGTTGGTCGTTCTCCGATTCTTGCTGGGGCTTCTGTCCTGCGGTCTGAAGACTGCACGGACCGAGTGGGCCCCGCAGCCGGTGGCCGTTTCTCTGGCCCCCGTGGGGTCTGGAATCCGGCAGCTGAATTCCCCGATCGTCAAGTGGATGAATGTTCGCCCTGTACTGGAAGAGTTTTTTGGACCACCCAATCGCGACGACGCGGTCCGCGTTGTCGGACGCGGCAGCGGGCTGCGACGGCCCGCGGGTTACCGGTTGGGTGTGACCGGTCCTTTTCCCCCTGCGCTACCGGTCCGTTCTGATTCGACCGTCCCGAGGCGAGGGCCGTAGCCGGCCCTCCCAAAGCGCGCCCTCCAGCTCGAGCACCGACGCAAGGACTTCCGGCAGCCTGTCGTTGACGGCAGGTCGTTCGGAGGCCCCCGTCGCCAGGCACTCCGCCGGCCGATGCGAGAGAGGGCAACCGCAGTGGAAACGCTACCTCAGGTCCTTTTCTACATTGGGCTTTGCGCAGTGCCGGCCTTCTTGACCTTCGTTCTGGTCAAAATGCTGGACCGTCTGCGCCGGCGAGACGCCGAAAGTGAAGCCCGCGAAATCCTCGCCCAAGCCAATCGGGAAGTCGACACCCTCCGCCGCGAGGCGGAGCTGGAACTGAAGGAGGTGGCGATCCAGTCCAAGGCGGAGGGCGAGAAAGAACTGCGAAAGCTCCGCGAAGAGCTCCACAACCGCGAACGCTCCCTGGACAAGCGCCAGGACGCCTTGGAACAACAAGGCGAACAGCTCCGCAAGCAGGAAAAGATCGTCGAAAGCACCCAACGCAAGCTGACCGAACGCATCCAGGATGCCAACCATCGTAAGGAGGAACTCGCCAAGCTCCTCGACCTTCAGCGCCAGACCTTGCACGAGCTGAGCGGGCTCAACCGCGAAGAAGCCACCAGCCGGCTCTTGGAAATGCTCGACACCCAGTTGCAGCGAGAAAGCGGAGCGGTGATCCTCAAGCACGAAAAACGGATCAACGAGGTCTGCGAGGCCAAGACCCGGGAACTGCTCCTCACGAGCTTGCAGCGTTGTGCCGCGGCCCACACGGCGGAAACCACGACCAGCACGGTCGACATCCCCAACGACGAGATGAAGGGCCGGATCATCGGCCGCGAGGGCCGCAACATCCGGGCGTTCGAGAAGGCGACCGGCGTCGACGTGATCATCGACGACACCCCCGGCGTGGTGATCGTCAGCGCCTTCGACATGATCCGGCGCGAGGTCGCTCGGCTCTCTCTGAACAAGCTCATCGCCGACGGCCGGATCCATCCCTCCCGCATCGAAGAGATCGTGACCGACACCCAGCGCGAGCTGGAGCGGCACATCCAGAAGGCCGGCGAAGAGGCCTGCCAGGAGGTCGAGGTCCATGGGCTTCATGAACGCATCGTCAACCTGCTGGGGCGGCTCCAGTTTCGGACCAGTTACAGCCAGAACGTGCTTAGGCACTCGATCGAAGTTGCCTTTGTGGCAGGGCTCTTGGCCGAAGAGATGGGACTCGACGGAACCCTGGCACGCCGCTGCGGACTGTTGCACGACATCGGCAAAGCGGCCGACCACGAGGCCGAAGGCGGACACCCCAAGATCGGCGCCGATTTGCTGAAACGCTACGGAGAAAACTCCGAGGTAATCCACGCGGCCGCGGGACACCACGACAACGCGAAGATCGAGCGCCCCTACACGGTGCTCGTCTCCGCCGCCGACGCCTGCAGCGCCTCACGCCCCGGGGCGCGGCGAGAAACCCTGGAACGCTACGTCAAGCGGATGGAAGAGCTGGAGACGATCGCCACCGAGTTCTCGGGCGTCGAGCAGGCGTTTGCCATCCAGGCGGGCCGCGAGATGCGCGTGATCGTCACCTCCCGTGAAACCAGCGACGAGACGGCAGCCAAGATCTGCCGCGACATCGTCAAGGCCCTTGAGGAACGCCTCACCTTCCCCGGCGAAATCAAGGTCACCGTGCTCAGAGAAACCCGTTACACGGAAATCGCCAGATAGAGGAGTGAGGGACGAGGGGCG
>JBDRTC010000417.1:0-5847 GCA_043824335.1 Planctomycetota bacterium
GGCCGACGGAACGTCGGCCTATGCGAGCGCTGGCAATCGCACCACCTATGCGGCTGGAAATGGTCTCCCACTCCAGTCGGCGATATGCTGAAGCATAACCCTACCCGACTGAAGGCGGCAATTGCACGGGCCGCTGGTTGCGGGTATTCTGGCGTGCGTCGACGTCGCCGGCTGTGGGTGGTCCGATCCCAGGCCACCGTTCGGCGGTTGGTCTCCAATTACGAGGAGCGTTCGATGCGAAGCTCGATAGGGATGGTTCTAGTGACGCTTTGGGCGAGTCTCGCCTTGGCCGGGGAGAGCTGGCCCGAGTTCCGCGGCCCGACCGCCGACGGACATTCCGACTCGACGGGCCTTCCGCTGGAGTGGAGCGAAACGAAGAACATCGCATGGAAGACGCCCATCCACTCGCATTTGTATCGGATCGAGAAGCTGGAATAAACAGCGAGGGAGATGTTGACGGGCCTATCCGTGCGACTCAGAATGGCGGTGAAGATTCCCGAACACTGGAGATTCTACCATGAAACGTCGCGAAATGCTCAAAACGGCCTCTCTGGCGGCGCTCTCGGTTTCCGCCTTCCCGCTCGGTTGGGTCGCTGCCGCGGAAGAGAAGAAACAGAAAGTGCTCTACTTCACCCGAAGCGCCGGGTTTGAACACTCCGTGGTCCGACGCGAAGGCGACCAGCTCAGCCACTCGGAGAAGGTGCTTACGGAAATGGGCAATCGGGCCGGCTTCGAGGTCGAATGCACCAAGGACGGGCGGGTCTTCGACGGCGACCTCGCCCAGTACGACGTGATCGCCTTCTACACCTCCGGCGATCTGACCCAACCCAACAAGCAGAACACGCCGCCGATGACGCTCGAGGGCAAGCAGAAACTCTTGGACGCGATCGCCGCGGGCAAAGGCTTCGTCGCCTTCCACGCCGCCAACGATTCGTTCCACTCCAAGGGGCCCCAATACGAGATCCAAACCGAGGTCGACCCCTACATCGCCATGCTGGGCGGCGAGTTCCTCACGCACGGCGCCCAGCAGGAGGCGTCGCTCCTGATCACCTCCCGGTTCCCGGGCGCCGGCGATCTCGGCTGTGCCGAGGGGATCTCGTTTACCGAGGAGTGGTATACCCTGAAGAATTTCGCCAAGGATCTGCACGTGATCCTGGTGCAGGAGACCCAGCACATGAAGGACGACTGCTACCAGCGTCCGGACTTCCCATCCACCTGGGCCCGTGTGCACGGCAAGGGCCGGGTGTTCTACACCTCCCTGGGCCACGGGGAAGACATGTGGACGAACCCCTTTTTCCAGACCATCGTCCTGGGCGGCTTCGCCTGGACGCTCCGCAACGTCGACGCCGACGTAACGCCCAACATCGACAAGGTCACGCCCCAGGCGAACCAGTTGAAAAGGTAGGTTGAGACCGAAGATGGTAGGTTATGCTTTAGCATATCAGATGCGGTGAGTCGCAAACGTCCGGATGAAAACCTGCAATCGCGCCTGTTATGCTGAAGCATAACCTACCGTCTGTTATGCTGAAGCATAACCTACGGTCTGAAGCGTAACCTACGGTCTCTTGCCGAACAGAGAGCAAGGAGAAAGAAAACGATGACCAAGAAGCGAGTCTCGCGACGCGAATTCGTCCAGGATACGGCCGCCGTGGCCGCTGGCGCCGCACTCGGGGCAGGTATGGCCGGCAAGGCGGTGGATGCGATGGCCGCTCCGCCGGATCCGACAAAAACCCGCAGCTACAACGAAAACATGGAGTACCGCCGGCTGGGCCGCACCGGCCTGATGCTCTCCGCCGTGAGCATGGGCGGGCATTGGAAGCGGATCCCCTTTCCTCACGGGAGCGACGAGTTTAAGAAGAACCGGCGTGAGGTCATCCACGCCGCCTTGGACCACGGCGTCAACTACATCGACGCCTGCTGGTCGGGCGAAGTGGTGGCCTACGCGGAAGCCCTGGGCGAGAAGCGCGAGCAAATCTACTTCGGCTTCGACTGGACCGGCGGGCGCGATCCGGCGATTGCCGGGTCCCTGGAAAAGATGAAGGAGCAGCTCGACGAGGGGCTGAACAAGACGGGGCTGGACTACGTCGACGTGTGGCGGGTCACCTTGCGCGAGCAGACCACCCGAAACACCGAGCAGCAGATCGAGAACGTGATGGCCGCGCTGGAGTGGGGCAAGAAGACGGGCAAGGCCCGGTTCACCGGCGTCTCGACCCACCATCGCCCCTGGATCGCCGAGGCCGTGGCCAAGTACCCGCAGCTTGAAGTCGTCATCACTCCCTATAGCGCCGGTAGCAAGGAAAAGCCGGTGGGCAGCATGTTCGACGCCCTCAGGAAGCACGACGTGGGCATGATCGGGATCAAGCCGTTTGCCAGCGGCACGGTGTTCAAGTCGCGGGGCGAGCCCAACTCTGCCACCAAGGAGGAGGACGACGACCGCGCCCGGTTGGCGCTCCGCCACGTGCTCTCCTGCGACGTTCTGACCGCCGCCATCCCCGGCCTGATCACCGTCGACCAGGTCAGGAACGCCGCCCGGGCCGTGAACGAGCGCCGCCAGTTCGACCTGGCCGAGACCGAGCGATTCCGGCAAATGACCGACCAGATGTGGGCCGACCTGCCCGGGCACTACCAGTGGCTCAAGGACTGGGAGTGGGTGTAGCGCGGGGCTGGAAACGCAGTGAGTGTAGGCGTCAACCTGAAAAAGGACTGCTCTTACATGAACCTCATCGCACGCTTCACGTTGGCCCTTCTTCTTGCCGGGTCGGCTCTCTTCGCTCCGGCCGTCGCGGCCGAGAAGAAGATCAAGGTGCTGGTTATCGGGGGGCAGAACAACCATGACTGGGCGAAATCAACGCCCTTCATGGAAGGGATTCTCAAGCGCGCCGACCACTTCGAGGCGACCGTCGATAATGCCCCACCGCGGGACGCTCCCCAGGAACAATGGGACGCCTGGCAGCCGAGGTTCTCCGACTTCGACTGCCTCCTGCTCGACTACAACGGCCAGATGTGGCCCGAGCGAGTCCAGAGCGACTTTGTGAATTACGTCCGGGGGGGCGGCGGAGTGGTGGTGATTCACGCGGCCAACAATTCGTTCGTCGGCTGGAAAGAGTACGAAGACATGGTCGGCCTCCTGTGGCGCGGGCCAGGGTATGGCGCGAGCCTCTACGTCGACGATTCAGGCAACGTGGTCCGCCAGCCGCCCGGTGAAGGGCGCGGCATGGGGCACGGCTCCCAGTACGATTGGATGATGACCACCCGCGATACCGAGCATCCGATCACCCAAGGCGTGCCCCTTCGCTGGCAGCACAAAGTGGACGAGCTCTACCATGGCCAGCGGGGCCCGGCCGAGAACGTTCACATTCTCCTGACCGCCTACTCCGACCCCGAAGGCGGGCGCCGCGGCACCGGCAAGCACGAGCCGATCGTCTGGTGGATTCCGTACGGCAAGGGGAAGGTGGTCACCAACGTGATGGGGCACGTCGGCGGGCTCGACTCGATGAAGTGCGTCGGATTTCGGGCCCTTCTCCAGCGTGCCTGCGAATGGGCGGCCACCGGCAAGTGCGTGACGCCCATTCCCGAGAATTTCCCCACTGCCGACGCCACCAGTATCGCGGAGTGACGGAAGGGATCAGGGAACAGAAACTTTTCTCGATGAGGGACACGGAGATGAAGACCTATCGTCGCTTTCTGACGGCAGCGTTGCTTCTTTTTGCCTCCACGGCCCTGGCGGCAGAACCGACCTGGTACCGGTCGCCCACGCTGGCCGTGATGACCGGGTACATCTACGAGCCGCTCGTGCCCTACACGATCGAGGAGTGGGAAAAGGAGCTGGGCGACAAGATGGACGCCGACCGCTGGGTGGCGGATTTCAAGGAGGCCGGGGCCACGTATCTCATCTTCTACGACAAATGGATCGACGGCTTCGTCTTTCACGACAGCAAAACTACCGGCTTCAAAACGCGCCGCGATTTCGTCCGTGAAGTGTCCGACGCCTGCCACCGCGCCGACCTGCGCCTGGTCTACTACTTCAACGCCGTGAGCGACGGGAATCCCGAGTTCAACGACTGGTCGCTCCTCGATCGGCAGGGGAAGCCGATCGTGTTCGGCTCGCGGTGGCCCACGCGGTATCAAACGCTGCACTCGCCGTTTAGGAAGGTCTCGGTCGAGCAGCTTCGCGAGATCCTGACCGGCTACGGCCGGGTCGACGGCATCTGGCTGGACATTTTTGGCGAGCGACTCAACACCACGAGCGACTGGGTCGCCCGGGGCTACGAGAAGATGTACCAGGAGCCGTTCGATCAGGCGTCGCCCGAGAAGCTCGCCGAGTTCAACGTCCGCACGCTGGCCGGCTACCTCGACGAGGTCCGGCCCATCGCCCGGGAACACCAGCCCGACTGCGTCTGGACTTCCAACGGCTCCGCCCAGAGCATGCTCCACTCCGGCATGTGGAACCGTTGGGTCGGCTCCCGGCTTCAGTACGGGAGCGTGGAAGGGCACAACTTCGATCGCATCGACCGGCTCGCCCGAACCGCGTGGGCAAGCTCCAAGCCGACCGAGATCGGCCTGCTCCTCTGTAGCTCGTGGTTCACGCCCATGGAAGGGGAAGCCCCGCCGGCCAGCATGACGGAGCCGCAAGCCGTCGCCGCGGCGGCCATCGCCTTGTGCCAGGGGGCGAGCGTCTACATGGCGCTTGCGCCGGGCCACTCGGGCATTTTCGGCGAAGACCTCCAGCGGGCCAAGGCGGTGGGGGCGTGGTTCAAGGCCGCCGAGCCGGTGTTGACGGGCGCCCGGCCCCATGCCGACGTGGGCATCGTGCTCGGCTCTTTGGCCGCCGACGGCCCCGGGCTCCCCCCTCAGAACCGGCTCTGGAAATGGTACGACGCCAAACAAAGAAACGCCTGGGACGAGGCCCTCGCCATGGGCGACGCACTCGGCCGGGCAGGCGTGTTCAGCGAGCTGCTCTACGCTTCGCAATCAGGCGCAAGCTGGCCCGAGTCGCTCGCCGACTTCCGGGCGATTCTCCTTCCGGAGCGGGCCCTACTGGACGACGCCCACGCCGAGCGGCTCAGGCAGTACGTCGAGCAGGGTGGCCGGCTCGTCGCCTTCGGCCACGCCTCGATGCTCGATGCCACAGGCACGCGCCGGGACGACTACGCCCTGGCCGACGTGCTCGGCGTGCGATACCAGGGAGAAGTCACCTTCCCTCCCAAGGTGCACAAGACCCGGGTGAAGGTCGACTCGGAATACTCGCCGGAGTTCGCGGCCGAGAATCTCGTCGACGGCAAGTCCACCGCCTGGGCCTCCGGCGGCACGCCCATGCCCCATTGGGCCGAGCTGACGCTGCCCGAGCCGGCCGACGTGGCGAAGGTCGAGCTGGTGAGCCGCCCCGGGCCGTACCTTGTGGCGGACGTTGACGTGGAAGTGCGCGACGGCAGCGAGTGGAAGCTCGTCGCCTCCGTGCGCGACGCAAAGACAAGGATCATTTCCGCGTCGCTGGAAAAGCCGGTGCGCACGGCCGAGATTCGCGTCACGATTCTCCGCGAGCTGTTCGAGGGCGAAGACCGACAATACGCCGACGTCGAGGCGATCCGCGTGCTCGACGCAGCCGGCCGCGACCTGTCGACGACCGAGGTGGCGTCGGTTCCGGTAGTCGCCACGGCGCCCGACCTGGAGCGTGTCCTCCAGGGGGAACCGATCGCGTTTCTGCCGATGGCCGTCGAGGTCGAGCCCGTCCATCTCTTCCTTGCACTTCGCAGCGGACTCGTCATCGACGAAGGTCACGAAGCCGAAACCGCGCGAACGGCCGGTCTCACGATCAGTGATGATCTTGACCTCTTCGATGGCGCCGTA
>JBDRTC010000418.1:0-4574 GCA_043824335.1 Planctomycetota bacterium
CCGGGCCCAGGAACTCCTCAAGCACCCTGGGCATGACCGACTCGGCGTCGACCTTGCCCTGGTCGTTGACGATATCCAGCCCGTGCGTCAGCGCCAGCATGGCGATCCCCATGCACATGGCCCAGCGGACCACCAGGAACCCGCTCCAGGCGGCGCCCAGCTTGGAGGCGTCGCGTACGTTTCGGGTGGCCAGGAAGATTTGGAAGTCGGTCATCTGGCCCGGCCCGCCCAGGTTGAGCAGGAGACCTTTGACCACCCAAACGAGCACCAGCGCGCCGAACAGATGGTAGACGGCGTAGTCGTCGGGCAGCTTCGCGTCGAGGCTCCAAAGGGGTACGAGCGAGGTCATCGAAGTGCCGTCGGCCGGCACGGCCGCCGCGATCATTTCCGGCGTGAGGTGCATGTAGGCCACCACGGCGATGAGAATGCTGGCCGCCGTGAGGATGACCGTCTGGATCACGTTGGTGGCCACCACGCCGTAGAGCCCGCCCAAGAGCACATAGAGCGTGGTGATCGCAAAAACCCCAACGGCCAGCACCGTCGGCTCGTTCAGGGCGCATGCCTTCATGAAGCCAGACGCCGGCGGGATCACGTCGGCCACCAGCGTGGTCAGGGGCCCGAGGTCGACGTAGACGTCGGCGAACTTGCCGATCCCCTGAAACGCGTAGCCGATGAAGCCGGTGAGCATGACGACGGCCATCAGCGTGTAGGCCATGCGAGCCGCTTTTCCGTCGGGGCCGTCGCCGAATCGGGTGACCATCCACTCGGCGCCGGTGATTACATTCGAGCGGCGGACCCACTTGCCCATGTACGACATGAAGAAGGCCGCCATCAAAAAGCCCCACATCCAGTGGTTCCACATCGACTTCATGCCGAACAGGTAGATCAGGGCGACGATCCACATGGTGCCGGTGATGTCGAACGTGGCCACCGAGCCCGACATGGCCAGCGCCAGCCAGTGCATGCTCTTTCCGGCCAGGAAGTAGCTCTTCAGGCTCTTCGCCGCCCGGCGCTGGTACCAGAAGCCGATCCCGATGACCAGGACGAAATAGACGACGATGATCGCGTAGTCGATGTAGTTCATCCTTCATCCTTCATACTTCATCCTTCTTTTGCCGCGTCGAACATGGCGATGATGTTTTCCGGCGGAACGTCGGCGAGGATGTTGTGGACCTGCTGGAAGACGAAGCCTCCGCCCGGCTTGAGGATGGAAAGCTGCTCGCGCACGTGCCGGCGGATCTCGTCCGGCGTGCCGCGGGAGAGGACGTAATGGGTGTCGCACCCGCCGCCCCAGAGGGTCAGCCTGTCGCCGAAATCCTTCTTCAGGGCTTGGCTGTCCATGCCTCGACAGGAGATCTGCACGGGATTGATGGCGTCGAGCCCGGCTTCGATCAAGTGAGGCAGTAGCGGGCGTACGCCACCGCAGCAGTGGAGCATCACCTTCACGTCGGCCAGCTCCTTGGCCGTTTGCCAGAGCCTGGCGTGCCGCGGCTTGAAGAACTCGACGTACATCGCCGGGGACATTTGTGGGCCGTTCTGCATGCCCAGGTCGTCGCCGAAGAGGATCACGTCTACGAAATCGCCCACCGCGCCCAGGAAGGTCTGAAGATTGGCCAGGTGGATTTCGACGAGCCGATCGAGGAACGCGTGCGCCCGGTCGGGATCGCCGGCCAGGAGCATCAGGAACCGGTCGTTCCGGTAGAGGAACTGCCCAATCTCCAGGAGGTTCCCGCCGAACAGGCCGATGATCGCCCGATCGGTCAATTGCCGAAGCTTTCGGGCGCCTTCGGCGAGCACGCGGGCGCCGTCGTCGCCGGCCGTCAGGGGGCCGGGCGGTGAGGCGACGGCACACCACATGTTTTCGGCCAGCGCCTCGGGGAGGCGGTCGAGATCGTCGTCCTCCAGATACGGCCAGTAGCACTGCTCGAAGTAGATGGCCCCGTCGGGCATCTTGGCGAGGATTCGGCCGCTTGCGGACCGGAGGACCCACTGGCCCTCCTGCCGCTCGGGCAAGGCCCACTTGGGCATCTGGCAGGGGGTTCCGTCGGGCAGGGTCCAGTCGGCCCAGTGCTCGTCGTCCGGGGCGAAGCCGCGGCCCATCTCGATCGTATCGACGCCGAACCGCTCCAAAACGTCTTCGTCGACGATCGCCAGTTGCTGCAAGGGATCGTAGACGCGGATCGGCCTCGGCTCCAGCCCCAGCGCCCGGCGAAGCTTCCCGTAAGCCAGCGCGGCGATCCCCGAAGACCGATGCCCGCTAAAGTCGATCGGCACGCGATCGGGCTCTTGATGGTTGAGGGCGGAGAGTACACGTTCTCTGGGAGTCATCGTTCTGTTCCCTGTGGTCGTTGCAAAACCGCAAGCGGCTGCGCGTGATAGCCCCCACAAGAGAACCATTCCGCGCAAGATCCATATTCATCCACATTACCTCCGAGTTTGGTTTGCTTTCTACGATACCCCGTGTTGCCCCCTCAGACAAGGAGCTTCGGCGGGGTGGCTGGCGGCTGAGCGCAGCGAAGCCCCTGGGCGTGTTTCCTGGGGCACCGCTTCGCTGCGCTCCAGCCACCGCCGGCCTCACCGATCCGAGGAGACCTCGATCACGGCCTTGAGGACCCCGTCGCCATACGCGGCAACCAGCTCGAAGGCGTCGCGGATTTCGGCCAGGGGAAAGCGGTGGGTTAAGAGTCGTGTCGGTTCAACCTGGCCTTCGGCAATCATCCGGATCACCTCCGCGATGCACCCTTTCTGTCGGCGGACGTTTAGAAGTGTTAGCTCGTGGGTCCGCGCCGTGTGGATGTCAAAACTCACCTGCGGCGTGGGCGGGATGCCCACCAGCACCAGGGCGCCGCCGGGCGTGAGCAAACGGAGCCCCTGGTCGATGCACTCCGGATCGCCGGAGCACTCGAACACGAGGTCCAACCCCCGCGGCTCGCGGCGGGTGATTTCGGCAACGATGTCCTCCCGTCGCGGCGAGCCGGTCCAATCGGCGCCGCACTTTCCGGCGACTTCGAGCCGCCCGTCGATCAGGTCGGTCGCGTAGACGACAACCGGGGCCAACGCCTTGGCGCACATGAGCACGCTGAGTCCGATCGGCCCGGCCCCAAGAACGGCGATCCGGGCGGCGGGGTACACTTCGGCCAGCCGGACCGCGTAGAGCCCGACCGAGAGCGGCTCGATGAGCACCGCGGCGTCGAGTGAGAGAGCGTCGGGGATCACCAGGCAGTTCTCGGCCGGCACGACCCGGTATTCGGCCACGGCCCCCTGGGCCTGGTCCGGGGAGCCCATGAACCGGAGATTGCGGCACGTGTTGCGCCGGCGTGCCCGGCACTGGTCGCACGTGCCGCACACCATGGCCGGGTCGACCGCCACCCGATCCCCCGGCGTGAGATTGTCGACCGCCAAGCCCACTTCCACGATGGTGCCCGCGCACTCGTGCCCCACGGTCGCCGGATACCGGACAACCTGCCGGCCGATGCGGCCGTTGGTGTAATAATGGACATCGGACCCGCAAACCCCCACCCGATCGATCCTGAGAAGCACCTCGTCCGGCCGCTCGATCCTCGGCTCCGGCTCCTCGCGCAGCTCCAACTGTCGCAACCCCGTGAGATAGGCAACCTTCATGACCGCTCCTTGCCGGGCCCGGGTTGAGCGTCTTCTTGGCGAAGAAATATCCAACTACAGGACTTCGGAGGCCGAGAACTCAGAATAGAGGGCGGATGTGCTCCTCCACTTCGTCGGCGAACGGGTCGAAACCTTGAGGACAGCGGTTCCGCACCGCGGCCATGTCATCCATTGCAGCGGTGATCGCCCATTTTTGCCTCGCGGCCAAGTCCCCTTTCGGCGACCCGCACGCTGCCGCCAGGGCGGTCTTGGGATTGTTGTCGGGGTTATCGCACGGAGCGGGCAGCATTTCGGGCTCGTCGGGAGTGTTCGGCTGGTTCGCCAAGTGGAGTCCACGGCGAATCGCTGAGGGATCAGCCAACAGCCAGGCCTCGATGCAGGGCTGAGCCACACCGACCGCCATGGGAAGGCTCGCCCCCGAAGCGTCGCGACCTCTCTCCAATTCGGCGAGTTCCTTCTTCATGACCGTTACATCGCCTTCCGAATCGACAACAAACACGGCTGCGGCCGAACTCCCACGCGCCTGCCACTTCGCGAATCTGACCTTCTGCCACAGTCCTTTGCCCTCAAGGTGTGCATATCGTCTGCGTCTAACGCGCATCCCATCAGGTTTACCGCACAGTGTGCGCACAAGAATCGGCACCACGCCGGTCGTGGCCGTGTCCAACTCCACGCCCTCGCCTAGATCCGTCTTGCCTTCACTGAAGAAGTGGATGGCCACGTGCGTCTCAGCATTCACCGAACAGTTCCTCTTCGGTCATGTTGTACCACAGCTCGCCCAGATAGAACTCGCTCCCCAGGCCCTCTTTGATCTTCGGGGAATCGCGAAGCGGGCGCGCGCGAACGGGGGCATCCGGCCGATCCTTTGGACGGCTCAAGAACGTCACCTCCTCCGGCTCGAAAAAGCTGAGCACGTACGGCGAATGCGTGGTCATTACGATCTGTGGAAATCG
>JBDRTC010000419.1:0-5800 GCA_043824335.1 Planctomycetota bacterium
GGAGGGGCGGATTGAGGAGGTCTCCAATCCGTTCGTCGTGCTCGGAATCCAGATGGCCGTCGACGGCACGCGCCCGGAAGTGATCGAAGACATCATGCGGACCGAGATGGACGCGGTGGCCACCCGCCATCAAAACGGCAAAAAGGTCCTCGATCAGATGGGCCGCTTCGCACCAGCGTTCGGCATGATCGGGACCCTCATGGGTTTGATCATGATGCTCGGACAACTCGAGGATCCCGACGCCCTCGGGCCCGGGATGGCCGTGGCCCTGATTACCACGCTTTATGGCGCGATCATTTCCAACGTCGTGTTCCTCCCCTGCGCGGAGAAGCTCAGCCTGATCAGCAAGTCCGAACTCCTGGTGATGGAAGTTGTCGTCCGCGGCATTATTGCGATTCAGTCCGGAGAAAACCCTCGCGTCATCCAGCAGAAGCTCACCACGTTCATCCCGCCGAAACTGAGGACAAGCACTCAAGAGGCCGCCTGATCCGATGGCGATGCTCGAAGCGGAACAAGAAGCCGGCATCCCGGAGTGGGTCGTCACTTTCGGCGACATGATGTCGTTGTTGCTCACCTTTTTCGTGCTGTTGTTTTCCATGAGCGAGATCAAGCAGGAGCAGAGTGCGGCGTTTATCGAGTCGCTCCGCCGACAGTTCGGCCATGAAACGGCCAGCCTCAGCCTCCTGCCGGGACAGGCCCCTCCCGCCAATTCCGCGATCAGCAAGCTGGCAAGCTTGGGTCGGGCAAGACGCATGGACACGCTCCGTGGCGGCGACAAGGTCCGGGCCCCCGTGGGCGACTATGCCCGCGTCACGGCCATCCGACCTGCCGACGACACAACCGAGGGCGGCGTGATCTACTTCGAGGAGGGAAGCAGCAAGCTGACCGAGGAACATCAAAGGACGCTCGAGGCCATCGCCCGCTCTATCGGCGGAAAACCGCAGAAGATCGAGATCCGCGGCCACACCTCGACGCGTCCCTTGCCGCCTGATTCACCCTACGGAAGCCATTGGGACCTGGCCTACGCCCGATGCTTCGAGGCGATGGGATTCTTGGCAAAGACGGGAATCGATCCCAAGCGATTCCGGATCGAGAATGCGGGGCCGAACGAACCGATTCACACCGGCTACGATGTGCTGCTGCGAAAAAAGAACGCCAGGGTCGAAATCTTCCTGGTCGACGAGCTGACCGAGGAGCGTGAGGGAACCGAAGACGACAAACCGAAGGAAGATGCTCCGCCAGACGGCCCCTGAAAAAGCCTTCCTGTCTGTAACTCCCTATTTCACAAGGATTTATGAGTTTGCGACCCGATGCTCGACCGGCCAACGGGTGGACGAAGACGGCCCCCGCCGTCGGATACGAAAACTGGGCTATATTTTGAGGAGGAGTGCGGTTTCGGGCGGACAACTTCGTCGTGCCGACCGGGCCCAACGAATGAACGACATGCCAGAACAAGTCGAACCACCACTGGATCAAGAAGCGCCCGGCCAAGAACCGGCCCCGGTCGAATCGGGATCGTCGATCCTGCCTAAGCTGTACGTCGGGCTCTTCCTGGTGGGTACCGTTGCGGTGGAATGCGCGGTTGCGTACCTGTATATCCCCAATGCCGCGGAGACCGCCGCCATGATCGGCGTGGACGCCGCCGCGGACCTCGACTCCGGCTCACTCTCGGAGACCGGCGACCAGGCCGACGCCATCCTGGAAGATCAGGTGGAGGTCGACCTGGGCCAGTTCACCGTTACGGCCTACCAGCCGGTTTCGAACACCACGGTGCGAATCGACTTCCATTTGTATGGAACCGTCGGGGTGGAGGACCAAACCACGTTCGAGGAGGCATGGCTGGAGAACACGCACCGCCTCCGCGATCAGGTGATCGTCACCGTCCGAGGCTGCGAGACAACGGAATTGACCGACGCCGGGTTGGGCTTGATTAAAAGGAAGATTTTAGAGAAAACTAACAGGACCCTCGGCAAACCTCTTCTTCAGGCAGTCATTTTCAGCGATTTCTCCTTCATCGAACAATAGCCAGGAACGGATTCCGATGGCCGACGAAAAGAACACTCTCGACAACGACGATATCGAACGGCTGCTCCAGCAATCGTCTGCTAGCGGCAGCCCCCCGCCTGAGGAGCCGGAAAAGTCTGCTTCGGCAGGGGCCACGTCGGACGGGTCCCTCAGCCAGGATGACATCGAGGCACTTCTAAACGGGGGCGGCTCAAAGGGGGCCCCGGCCCCTGTCGCCTCAGCCCCGCAAGCCTCCCCGGCTCCACCCCCTTCTCCGGCCGAGCCCGACGACGCTGGAGCAGCCTTGAAGCAAGACGACGTCGACCGATTGCTCGGAATGAGCGGCGCCGCCTCGGCGCCGGAGCCCAAGAAATCCGCGGTGGGGCAGGCGGCACCCGGAGGTTTCGGCGGCAGCGAGGGCGGCAGCATGCCGCAGGGAGACGTCGAATACCTACTGAACCGCGCACAACGGGCGTTGGAGTCGATCGACTCGGAACCCTTGTGCAAAGACGCCAATCCCCCGCCAGGCTTGGCATCGTTCCGGTTTGAGGAATTCGCCGGCGAGCCCGCCTCATCGAACAACACGACGCTCGACCTGATCAACGATGTCCAACTCGACCTGAAGATCGAGCTCGGGCGGACCCACATGTATCTGGAGGACGTGCTCAGACTTTCCAGGGGATCGGTCGTTTCCCTGGACAAGCTGGCCGGAGACCCGGTCGACATCTACGTCAACGAACGCCTGATCGCCCGCGGCGAAGTCCTGGTGCTCAACGACAACTTCTGCGTCCGCGTGGGCGAGTTGATCGCCGGGGCGACCAGCGAGGGCTGACCCGATCGAGTCCTGAAAGAGTCAAACCGTTTTGAGAGGGAAGAAGGAGCGGCAACACAACTGCCGCGCCAAGTGGAAATGCGGAAGCTATTGTCGTTGCGATCCCGAGAAGCGAGCCGACACCGGCCCGTTTCGGTATCGGCTTGAAATACTGGTCAACTTCAGCGAAAACGCCCAGGGAGTGCAGGGATGCCCCCAGGAGCCAGAATCGTCGGCCTGATGGTCGTGTTGGTGGGGTCGGTCTGCCCGGCCGCGGAGGGTCCCTTGACAGGGGGCAATGCCCCCCCTCCTGCTGAAGCACACGACAGGCCGGCCGGTCAAACATTATCGGAACAGGCAAGCCGGCGGTTGCACGCTGCGATGGGATCGTCCGCTCTTTTGGAAAGCGTCTCGCCCGACGGTGGTCCGCGCATCCCCTTGGTCACCCAAAAGCGTTCCAGCGAAGGGAGAGACGCTGGCACTCCCGGCCGGCCCAACGGCCTCTCCCCCCTGATCACGATTTCCGGCAGCCTTGGCGTAGTGTTGGGGTTGTTCCTCCTCGTGGCTTGGGTGATGCAGCGTGCCGTGCCCGGCGGATCGGTGTTGCTGCCGAAGGAAGTGGTGGAGGTGCTGGGTCGGGCGGCGCTGGCGGGGCGCGGACAGGTCCACCTGCTCCGTTGTGGCAGCAAGTTGCTCTTGGTCTGCGTCTCCCCCACCGGCATCGAAACGCTCACGGAAATCACCGATCCGGACGAGGTCAATCGGCTGGCCGGCCTTTGTGGTCAGGGGCGGCCCGGCAGCACGACGGCGGCGTTTCGTCAGGTGTTCCAGCAGTTCGCCCAGGAGCGGTCGGTGCCGGAAATGCCGGGCGCAAGCGACGACGTCCGTCTGGCCAATGCGGGAATCTCCAGGAGGACCGGCCGCGTGTTGGAGGACCACGATGTCTGAGCCGACAACTGCCGCCGCGAGAGGCAAGGCCGCCCTGGCCCGCTGGCACACAAGCCGGCCGAAGCGCCTGTGGACGTGGTTGGCCGTCTCTCTGACCGCCTTGAGCCTGCTGGGCCCCGCGACCGCCCAGGATTTGCCCAACCGGCCGCTGTCGATCGAAGTGCCCGACAGCCTGGCCGGAGGCCCCGAGCAGTGGGCCAGCCCGGAGGGGCTCAGCTCGACGATCCAGGTGATGCTGCTGTTGACCGTGCTTAGCCTGGCCCCGGCGGTCCTCTTGATGACGACCTGCTTTGTGCGAATCGTTGTTGTATTGGGGTTACTGCGCCAGGCGATCGGCACCCAGCAGCTTCCTCCCAGCCAGGTGATCACGTCGATATCGCTGTTCATCACGCTTCTGATCATGGCCCCGGTGTGGAAGCAGGTGTACGACGAGGCCATCCGCCCCTACAGCGACCGCCAGATCAGCCTGGAAGAGGCGTGGACGGCCGGCGTTGCGCCGATCCACCGGTTCATGAGCATGCAGATCAACCGGTGCGGAAACGACGACGACGTGCTGCTCTTCGTCAGTTACCTGCCCGAAGAAGACGTCCCCGAAGAGGGTTACGAGCACTACGACCAGGTTCCGCTCCAGGCGCTGTTGCCGGCGTTCATGCTCAGTGAGCTGAAGACGGCGTTCCTGATCGGCTTCCAAATCTATTTGCCGTTTTTGATCCTCGACATGGTCATTGCCGCCGTGATGGTCTCGATGGGCATGCTGATGCTCCCGCCGGTGATCATTTCGCTGCCCTTCAAGCTCCTCCTGTTCGTGCTCTTGGACGGCTGGCATCTCGTCGTCGGAATGCTCATGGAAAGCTTTCAACCGTTCACGTGACGCGAGGGACCAGCCCATGGAAGCGAACGACGCGATTCAACTGGGCCGCGAGGCCGTCTGGACCGCCCTGTTGATCGGCTCGCCCGTGCTGCTGGCCGGGATGACCGTCGGCCTGGTGATCGGGCTGCTTCAGGCGCTCACGCAGATCCAGGAACAAACGATTTCCTTCGTCCCCAAGATCGCGGCGATGGTTTTGGCCCTCAGTTTCACCCTCCCATGGCTAATCGCCCTGATGGTACGGTATTCGAGCGAGTTGATCACCGCCATCCCGGATAGGCTCTAGCAAAGATGGATTGGCTTGCCCAGATCAACGCCGAGAAGTTCATCCTTTTCACCCTGGTTCTTACCCGGGTGAGCGGGCTGATGATCACGGCGCCGGTTTACGGCACGCCGGAAGTCCCGGCCCAGGTGCGGGCCCTGTTGGCCGTTGCCCTGGCGGTGCTGATCACGCCGACGCAGTGGCACGCCTCGGTCGAGGACCCCGGCACCACGATCCATTACCTGGTGTTCCTCGGGAGCGAACTCGTGATCGGGATGAGCCTGGGGTTGGGGATCATGATCCTCTTCTCGGGCATCCAAGTGGCCGGCCAGATGATGGGGCGGATCGGCGGCCTGATGCTGGCCGATGTCTTCGACCCTTCCTCGGGAACCAGCATTCCCATGTTCTCGCGGCTGATGCTCCTGGTGGCCACGGCGGTTTTCCTCACCATCGGCGGACACCGGATCGTGATGGCAGGGCTCTTGGACACCTTCCAGACCATTCCGCCGGGAAGCGGAGCCGTGCCCACTTCGATCGCCAACACGTTCGTGCTCTTGTTGGCCCAGAGCTTCACCCTGGCCGTTCGGGCCGCCGCGCCCGTGGTGACCTCGCTCTTGCTCTCCACCCTGGTCATGGGCCTGATCAGCCGCACGTTGCCGCAATTGAACATCCTGGCCGTTGGGTTCGGGATGAACTCGATGCTGACGTTCGGCGCCCTGGCGTTGTCGCTCGGCACCGCCGTGTGGGTGTTCCAGGAACAGATTGAGCCCGCTCTGGAGATGCTGATCGAAGAAGTGGGGAGTGGGGAGTGGGGAGTGGAGAGTCGACAGATGCCAGCAACTCCCCCCTGGCAACTCACCACTTCCCACTAACCCACTCTCCACTCTCCACTCTCCACTCTCCACTC
>JBDRTC010000420.1:0-5886 GCA_043824335.1 Planctomycetota bacterium
CACCACTTCCCACTAACCCACTCTCCACTCTCCACTCTCCACTCTCCACTCCCCACTCCCCACTCTCCACTCACCACTCTCCACTCACCACTCTCCCATGCCCGAACAACAAGGCGATAAATCGCATCAGGCGACTCCCCATCGCAGACAGCAGGCCCGGGAGCAAGGGCAGGTCGCCAAGAGCCAGGATTTGGGATCGGCCGTGCTCTTGCTGGTGGGAATGCTCGTTTTGCTGACGTCGGGCCGGGCGCTGGTCGAGTTTCTGTTCGAGTACGCGGCGCGCCAGCTCGGCGGCCGGGCCTGGCTGGCGATCGATCCGGATGCCCTGATGGCCGAGTGGGGCGCCACGTTCGTTCCGCTGGCCAAGTGCCTGCTGCCGATCCTGGGGTGGATGATGCTGGCGGCGATCGCCGTCAATCTGGTCCAGGTTGGGTTCCTGTTCCTGCCCGAGAAATTGAGCCCCGACTTCTCGCGGCTTAGTGTCATCAAGGGTTTTGGCCGGCTCTTTTCGCTGGCCAGCGCGGCGCGGCTGGGCTTCGGTCTGTTCAAGGTCCTGGTGATTGCGGCGGTCGCCTTTGCGTCGCTTTACGGCGAGCGGGAGACGATTCTGGGCTTGACGGCGCTTCCCATACCGACGATCGCGATCTATCTCACGGAAATCCTGCTGTGGACCGCGCTGAAGGTCGGTTTGGCCCTGCTGCTTCTGGCGCTTTTGGACTACGCCTTTCAGCGTTGGAAGCACGAGGAAGACCTGAAGATGACGCCGCAAGAGGTTCGCGAGGAGATGAAGAACCTGGAGGGCGACCCGCATGTCGCGGCCCGGCGCCGCGTGGTGCAGCGACAACTGGTGATGAACCGGCTCTCCACGGACGTGCCCAAGGCCGACGTGGTCGTGACCAACCCGACCGAGTTGGCCGTGGCCATCCAATACGAGCCCGACTCGATGGCGGCTCCGATCGTGGTGGCCAAGGGCGCCGGCCTGATCGCCCAGCGGATTCGCCTTTTGGCCCTGGAGCACGGCATCCCCATCGTCGAGAAGAAGCCGTTGGCCCAGGCCCTCTACCGCGACGTCGAGGTGAACCAGCCCGTCCCGCACGACAAGTACGGCGCGGTCGCCGAAGTGCTCGCCTACGTCTACCAGCTCCAGGGCAAGAAGATCCCCGCGCCGCCTGGCCGGGCGGCATAGGGAGGCAGCCATCTGACGCGGACATCGGAGGGCGTCCGGCGGCAACTCAAACGCGCGGTGGTTCGGCAGTTGTACTGCCGAACCTCTCCTGTACGCCAAGGCTGAGGGGTGCGGCAGTCCAACTGCCGCACCAACTGAGATACAACTGCCGCGCCAACTGGACGTCGACGCGGTTTCCCCTCGGGCGGCAACGCCTTGCGCCGAAGCGTCAGCGGACGGCCGTCTGACGGATATACCGTATCCGGCTGGCCGTGGCCTGCAAAGCGGCCTGCATCTGGAGGGCGAGCTGGTGCGGGGCGGTCTTGCCCATCAGCCGGTTCAGCGGCACGCCCTGAGGCGACATGAACTGGATCGTCGGATACCCCCGCACCCGAAAATCCCGGCAGATCTCCGGTTCCAGGTCGGCGTCGACCAGAATGCAGACAAACTTACCCGAGAGTCGAACCACGTCTTCGTCAGCCGAGGCTTCCCGAACCATCTCCTCGCAGTAGCCACACCCTTCGACGGTGAAAAAGACCAGCATCGGCTTTCCCTCACGGCGGGCTTGCTCGTATCCGCGAACGTAGCCCTCGACAAACCGAAGGGCTCCGTGCCCGACCTCTTTGCTGGGGATAGCCTCCTCCCGTTGGGTGGCAAGATTGCCAAGCGGCGACCGGGCGTCGCAGCCGGCCAGCGCCGCCAGTCCGGCAAGAAGAGCGATGTATAATCCCTGATTCGGGCAGCGCATGGCAATGGATCGGATCGGGTTCGTCGGATTCGGGGGCCAAAGTGGCTAACGGTACCCCCTCAAAAGAGCCGTGAACGACAAGTAGCCCTAATCTCTTATCGCCGCGGCACGCGGGGAACTTGAAGAGTCTGGGAGGTCCGAGAAAAGCCGTAGTACTTCAGCCGTATGAAACAGAATCCGCGTAACTTGTTCCCAAGCTCCGGCTTGGGAACACTCCCTCCTCGGAGCTTTGCTTCGCCCCATTGGGTGCCTCGGCGAAGCGGACCTTCGCGGAAGTGCGGTCCCAAGCGGAGCTTGGGACCGAGGTCGAGAACACCGTGGCGGCCGGCATTTCGCGACCAACCTGCGGTCGTCTGGCCCGAACTGGCTGCCGGTAACGGTCAAACCGACCTGGACACTTGAGGGTGTTTTGGGTACCTTCCCCCCTCTTCACTTCTACCGAAAGCTCATCTCCACTGAACCCCAGGGCGCGTCCGGAGAGACGGATGGCTTCTGATGCCTCGCCGCGCGCAGGTGCCGCACTCCCGTTGGCTCGCATGTACGAGTTGATCCTGCCCGTTGGCATCGTTGCCAGCGTGCTGGTGATCTTGGTCCCTTTGCCGACGGGGCTGATGGACCTGCTCTTGTCCGCCAACATCACGATCGCCGTGATCATGCTGTTGACGACGATCTACGTGCGCACGCCGCTGGAGTTCAGCATTTTTCCGTCGCTCTTGTTGGCCACGACGTTGTTCCGCCTGGTGCTCAACGTGGCCACCACGCGGTTGATCCTGACCCGGGCGGAGTCGGACGAGCTGTCGGCGGCCGGCGGCGTGGTCGAGAGTTTTGGGGAATTCGTGGCCGGCGGCAGTATCGTGGTCGGGCTAATCATCTTCGTGATTATCGTGGTGATCCAGTTCGTGGTGATTACCAAGGGCGCCACTCGAATTAGCGAAGTCGCCGCCCGATTCGCCCTGGACGGCATGCCCGGACGCCAGATGGCCATCGACGCCGATCTGAACGCCGGAAGCATCGACGAGCGCGAGGCCCAGCGTCGGCGTGAAGAGATCACCTCCCAGGCCGACTTTTTTGGAGCGATGGACGGTGCCAGCAAGTTCGTCCGGGGCGACGCGATCGCAGGCATCGTGATTACCGTGATCAACATCATAGGCGGGCTGTTCATCGGCGTGGTCGAATCCGGGATGACCTTGACCGACGCGGCCGCCCTCTTCACGAAACTGACCATCGGCGACGGCCTGGTCAGCCAGGTCCCCGCCTTCCTCATCTCCCTGGCGGCCGGCCTGCTGGTCACGCGAAGCACGCAAAGCGTCAACCTCCCCAGCGAGTTCCTGCGACAACTCTTTTCACGCCCGCAGGCACTCGCCGTGGCGGGTGGCTTCCTGGGCGTGTTGCTCTTCACGAGCCTGCCGACGATCCCCCTGGTAATGATTGGTGCGAGTTGTGTGGGGCTGGCCGTGATGCTTTCGCGACAAACCACGCAGGCCCAGGTCTCGGAGCAGGCCAAGAAAAAGGCCGAAGCCGCCAAGAAGCCCGAGGAACGCGTGGAGGACTACCTGATCGTCGATCCCCTGGAGCTGGAGATCGGCGTGGGCCTGATCCGGCTGGCCGACCCGGCTCGCGGCGGCGATCTCTTGGAGCGGATCCACCGCATCCGCACGAAGGTCGCCGGGGAAATCGGCATGGTCCTGCCCAAAGTCCGCATCCGCGACAACTTCCAACTCGATCAGCACCAGTACCAGGTCAAGATCGCCGGCATGCCCGTGGCCGTGGGCGTAATCGAGCCGGGGATGCTCATGGCGATGGACTCGGGGATGGCCACGGGGCAAGTGCCGGGCACCCCCACCAAAGACCCCGCTTTCGGTACTTCCGCCCTTTGGATTACCCCGGCCGTACGCGACCAGGCCGAAATGTACGGCTACACCGTGGTCGATCCGGGGGCGGTCATCGCCACGCACTTGACCGAAACGGTCCGCAAGCACGCCAACGAGATCCTCACGCGCGACGCCACCAAGCACCTCGTCGACGAACTGCGGCAAACGTCGCCCGCGGTCGTGGAAGGGCTGATCCCCGACCTGATGAAGCTGGGCGAAGTGCAGCAGATCCTGCAGATGCTCCTCCGCGAGCAGGTGCCGATTCGCCACTTGGCCGCCATCCTCGAGACGCTCGGCGACTATGCCTCGCGAACCAAGGACCCGATCCTGCTAAGCGAATTCGTCCGGGCTCGTCTCTCTCGCACCATCTCGTCCCGATATCGCGACGCGGAGAACCGCCTTTACGTGGCCACGCTCGATCCGGCGCTGGAGGACCGCATTCGGGCAGGGTTCGAGCATACGGAGCGGGGTATGTTCATCCGCATGTCGCCCCAGGCCGTCGAGACGACCTGCCGGCTGATCGCAGCCGAGGCCGAGAAGCTCACCCGGGCGAACCATCCGCCGATCCTGCTGGTCAGTCCGCAGATCCGGGCGGCGCTGAGAGAGATGACGTCTCCGCACTTACCGAACCTGATCGTGCTTAGCTACAACGAAATCACCCGTGACACCAAGATCGAATCCATGGCCATGGTCGCCGATGCAAGCTAGCAGGCCGGCGCCATGGCACAAAACGCCCGGGGGCTGAGTCCCCCGGGGTGGAAAAGACGGCGTTTGCGAAAACGGCGTCTGAGAAGACACCGACACAATCAACGGTCCACCACGGAGAGTTCCGCCATGGAAATCAAGACCTACCGTGCCGCCACGATGCACGAAGCGTTGGGGCTGGTGCGTTGCGAGTTGGGCCCCGACGCGGCGGTTCTGCACACCCGAGAAGTCCGCCAGAGCCGGTGGTTCGGTCTCTTCGAGGGCGCGCGCCAGATCGAGGTCACCGCGTCGGCCGAGGTGAACGTTCCCAGCCGCTTGCCCGGGCGTGGGCGCGTCGAGCCCCGGGTGGCTCCCCTACCGCCTGCCCCTCTGCCGCCGCTGTCGTCCAACTGCCGGGCGGCTGCGAATCCGGCGGCCTCCGACGAAGTGCGAGGCCAACTGAGCGACTTGCAGGGGATGGTCCGGGAACTCTGCCGGCGTTCGCACGGCGGGGCTGTGCACGATCTGCCCGAGTCGCTTTTCCATCTGTTCACCGACTTGATCGAAGCGGATCTCAGCGAGGAGGTGGCCCGCGACCTGGTCGAACGCGTGCGGACCGAGGCCTCCGGCTCCGAATTGGCCGATCCGGTGCTGACCATGGCCCGGATCGCCCGAATGGTCGAGGCCGAGATCCCCATCGCCGGCCCGATTGCGGTCAATCCCGGCCGCCGTCGCCTGGTGGCCCTGGTTGGGCCGACCGGCGTGGGCAAAACCACCACGATCGCCAAGCTGGCCGCCAACTATCGCCTGAAAGAGAAACGGAACGTCGGTCTCATCACGGTCGACACCTACCGGATCGCCGCCGTGGAGCAACTTCGCACGTACGCCGACATCATCGACTTGCCCATGCAGGTCGTCTCCACGCCCAGGGAAATGCGCGACGCGGTCCGTCGGCTCGACGGCCAGGACCTCGTGCTGATGGACACCGGCGGACGCAGCCCCCGCGACGACATCAAGATCCAAGAACTCAAGTCCTTCCTCAGCGAAGCGGACGCCGACGAAGTCCACCTCGTGCTCTCCAGCGCGGCCGGCTCCCGCGCGCTCCAGCAGACCGCCGAGCGATTCGCCCGGGTCGGCACCACGGCGTTGGTCATCACCAAGCTCGATGAGTCGACCGGCCTCGGAAACCTGTTGCCGCTGCTGCGTACCAGCAGGCTCCCGGTGAGTTACCTGACCAACGGCCAGAACGTCCCCGACGACATCGAAACCGCCGACGCCCGCCGGTTGGCCCGGCTCGTCTTGAACATGGAATCCGTCCCGGGGAGCTAGACCCTCGTCAACGTTGAACGAAACGCCCGGGGGCTGCGTCCCCCGGGGCGATGTACCAGCTAACCGCCAAGATTCCCCGGGGGACGCAG
>JBDRTC010000421.1:0-13951 GCA_043824335.1 Planctomycetota bacterium
CGCCCAGGCGGCCGGCAGCCTCGAACCACCGTGCGGGCAGATCAGCGTCGTCTTGCCCACCGTTAGCTGCCCTCGAGGCCGGGACCTCGCCGAGCGATTGTTTCAACCCCTCCGCCCCGCCCAGCTTGTCGACGAGCGATGCGTAGAATGCTCGCCGGGAGTCTTCATCGGCATGTTCACCGGGCCGGGCGGCGGTGATCGCTTCGAGGGCCGCCGTCGCGTGGAATCGGACCTCCCAGTCCGCGTCCTTCAGCGCCATGACCAGCGCGGGTGCCTGGCCGGGCGTGCCTAACCGGCCCAAGGCGAGCGCCGCGGCGCGACGCACGGCGACCGAGTCGTCCGCAAGCAACCCTGCAATCGCCGGGGCGTGCCGGCGCGCCCCATCCTCGATCGCCGCCAACAACTCGCAGGCGCGGCGGCGCAAATCGGAGTCCAGGCTGGAGAGCCACGGCAGATATCTTTGCAAAGAGGCCTCGCCGATACGGGCCTGGCAGCGGTACTCGTCCGGCTCGTTACGACGATAGACAAGATCGGTCACGTCTCGCTCCACCTGGACCGGTTCCCGCGCCAGGGCGGCGTCGAAACCGGCCGGTCGCGCGCTTTCATCCTGCGGGGCATGGCAACCGTTGCACAACTTCACCTCGCCCGGCCTGGAGGAGATGTAGGACATCTCCATCACGTGCTGCTTCGAGCCGATCGGAACGGAGCTGACCGGATAGTTCCAGTTGAACAGGATGCGGTGCCCGGCGGCGTCCAAGGGCTCGAAAAACAGGGGGGTGTCGGCCGGCGCTTCAAAGTGGGCCGACCCGTCCGGGAGTATCGGCACGACGCCCAGAATTCGGGTCGCCAGGCTGGTATGGCTCGATGAGGTCACGGCGGTGTGCAGCGCCTCGACCACCCGGTAGTACCTCGCCCGCTTCAATACCCGCTCGTGCTCCGGGTTGTCGGAGCGGAGCCCGTTGAGGATCGCGAAGCGTGCTCGCGCGGTGACGGGAAAACGGTCGTTCGGACCGGTGCTCGTTCGGCGCATTCTGGAAGCGGGCTTTCCGGCGCCCGGGAAGGTTCCTTTGGGAGGGAGGATCGCCGGGCGCGGTCGCTGGAGGAAGATCGGACGGGGGTCGAACTCGCTGGATTGCGTATCGTTGAACACCAGCTCGGTGCGCCGGGTCTTGGGATCGCAGACGTAGATGCCCATGTCGCGGGCGCCGGGGAGCGTGCCGGAGAAGAGGAAACGCCCGTCGGGAAGGGCGTAAGGCGTGCTGTGGCTGCCGGTGGGCGAAAGGTGAACGCGATGGGTTGCCCCGCCCAATTGGATCGTGGTGGCGCCGGGAAAGACCGGCCAGAGGGCGTCCTCGGGAGTGAGCCCCCGACTCGCATCCAGGATCGAGGGGCCCATTTCCGACCCCACAAGGATCGTGCCGTCGGACATCTCGCTCACCTGGTTGAAAGCGACCCCCGAATGCCGCTCGCGGTTGAAGAACCGGTACTGGCGCAGGCCGAAGAAATGGCTTTCTTCGGTGCCGTCGGGCCGAATGGTCATCAGATAAGTTTCGTGCTTATCCGGCCCGGGGATGTTGAGCATGAACGTGTCCCAAAGGCTGAAGAGGATGCGGCCGTCGCTCAACACCGTGGGGTCGAACACGGTGCCGGGGTTGAACGTGAGCTGCTCGATGCCGGTGCCGTCGCCGTTCATCGTCCAGAGGGCTTCGGTCCGCTCTTCGTGGTACTCCTCCAGGTAGCCGGCCCGGTCGCTGATGAACACGATCCGTCCGTCGGGAAGGTACACGCCCGAGATGTCGTTGAACGGGCCGTCGGTAAGCTGCACCAGGCCGGTGCCGTCGGCGGCGATCTGGTAGAGGTTGAACCAGTCCTCGCCGTCGCGGCGCATGCTGAAGAGGATCTTGGTGCCGTCGTAGGAGGGCTCGGGATCGAACACCTCGCCTTCGGTCAGATGGGTGATTCGTGTGAGCGTGCCGTTGGGCGTGGCCGGCACAAGCGTGTAGAGGTTGCGACCGGGCCGGGTGGGCGTCGTGGTTCGCTCCAGGGGATGCTGCGTGGTGGCCCGATGGTAGATGTACCCCTCCCGCCAGTGACTCGTGCCGGGGCGTGCCACGCCCGGCCACTCGTACTTGGCCCCGAAGATGTCGTCTTGGACGAACACGATGCCCGGCAAGGAGGGGTGAGAGGTGAGTGGAGAGTGGTGAGTGGAGAGGGGTGAGGGACGAGACACTCTAGACTCTCGACTCTCACCACTCTCCACTCTCGACTCACCCCTCATCCCTTGGTCGCCCGCCCAAGCCGGCGTTGGCGCGAGCAGGAGCAACAGACCGACCGGTAGCGGCAGTGACCGCAGATTCTGCATCATGGAAGGCTCCCTGGGAGAGTCGAGAGTCAAGAGTCCGGTACATTCTACACTCTCGACTCCACACTCTCGACTCTCAGCCCTCATCCCTCGATTGGCTCCAGGAACCAGCCTATCGCCGAGGTCTTCTGAAGTGTGGGTTGGGGGATCGGCTCGCCGGTGATTTGATGGACGGCCCAGCCGCAGGCGTATCCCACCGGCGCGTTAGGACCTTCCACATTCAGGAATCGGCGCAACGCGCCCAGCGAGGCCTCCGCTTTCATCCGGCCCAGGGAAACGGCCGACATCTGGCGCACTTCCTCCGCTTCGGGAAACATGGGATTGACGTCGTTGAGCCGTCTGATGAGAAGCCCCACCAATTCGGGCTCCTCCTTGTCCGCGTAGAGGTGCCCCAGCGCCCAGATAGCGGCAGCCCGGGAACCCTCTCCGAATGGCGATCCCTTGGGAATGTATTCTCGCAGTAGCGGCACAGCTTGCACGTACTTCATCTGTCCAAATGCCTCCGCCAACTGGCACAACTGGTGGTCGACGTCGAGGCTGCGCGAGCCGGATGCTTTGATCTTCTCCGTCTCGCGCTGCGCTTTGTCGAGCATGGCCTCCAGGGTGGTGGGCACCGCCAGGCGACGGAGCGCCCACGCGGCGGTTACGAACACCTCGGGCCGCTCAAACTCGAGCAATTCGACCGACCGGTCGACCGCCGGCTTGTGATCCAGCGCCACCATCATCAGCGAGGCCTGCTCCAACCCGCGCCATCGCTCGCCGGCCAGTATCTTCAGCGCCTCGTTGAGCACCGGAGCGCCGAGCGGCGCATCGGGCGCCATTTCCAACAGCGACCGGCGCACGTAGGTCCGCACGTCGGGGTGCGGGTCATCGAGCATCGGGCCCAGAAGCGTGACGGCGTCGGCGGTCCGCCAGGCGACCAGTGCCCGGGCGCCGAGCCGGCGGACGTTGGCGTCACCGTTGGCGATCGTCTCTTCGGCGATCGGGATCACCAGCATGGGGTCGATTTCCAACAGCCGCGTTAGGGCGATGGTGGCCACGGAAGGCTCGGGATCGACCGCCAGCTCTAACAAGAGCGATTCCGCCGCGTCGCCGCGATGACGGCTCAGGAGCGAGGCCGCGGCCAAACGATCGACGACCCTCTCCGACGACTTGTCGCCGGCCAGCTTGCGGGCCTCCTCTTCCAACCCTTCCGCCCGGAGCTTGCCCAGCGTCCGGGCTGCCTCGAGGCGAACGTCGGGGGCGACCTCGGGTTCTCGGGCGAGTTCCAAGAGACGCGGCCCCGCTTCGCCGGCGCCGACCTCTCCCACGCCTCGGATCGCCAGCACGAGCAGCCGCCGTGACCTGCCCGGGGCTCTCAGGCGGTCGAGCCATACCTTGCGGATCGGCCGATAGTCCCAACCGGCCAGAACCGGCTCGACCAGTTGCGATACGTCCAGACCGTCTTCCATGCCGTGCTTGAACAACAGGGGGGCCGCCTGCCGGGCGTCCAGCGCGATCAGCGCCCGGGCGGCGGCGAGCACAACCACTGGGTGCTGGTCCGGTGCGTCGAGCGTTTTCATGAGCGGACCGGCCGTGTCGGCCAGATCGGGCATCCCGCGTCCGTGAGCCAGGGCGATCGTCTGGGCCGCCTGACGCTTCAGATCCACCTCCGCGTGCGCCAGCGCTTTCAGCCAGAGTGGCTTGAGCTTCGGCGAAAAGACCGTAACCGTGGGCGGCAAGGGGACTCTCGGGTCCTGGTGCCTTGCCGAATCGACTTCGACCTCCTCGCCGCAAACGGCAGACGCCGCGATCGCGAGCGCCAGCACGACGACCACCTGCCGCATCAGCAGACCGAGAGGCGATATGCGGAAGCATAACCTACGTCTCTTCTCGAATCTATTCATCGGCGGAATCTCAAGCTTCAGTCACAGCGGGCGAGCCAGGCGCCACGTTTCGACGATCAGGACGATCAGACAGAAGGCCGAGGCGCAGCCCAGGAACCACCAGTTGCCGGGCACCAGGTTGTATTGGGTAAAGCCGGGCATTTCGATCACCGAAAGCGCCGCGGCCAGCGGGTTGATCAGGAGGGCGGCTTCCACGGTGGCGTGTCCGAACGGGGCCTCGCGGGCAAGCCAAACGAGCATCGTGCCGGCACAGAGCCCCACCAGCAGCGCATAGGCCGTGGTGGTCGCGGGCGCCGTGCGACGGAAAAGGCTGCCGACCGCCGTGCTCAGCAAGAGTGCGAAGACCGTCATCCACGCAAGCGAGATCAACACCAGGTAGATCTGGCCTCGCATCTCCGGACGGATCCAGGTCAACACCAGGTAGCCCGGCAACGTGGCAAACAGGGCCAGGACAAGGGTGGACATCACGCTCATCAGCTTGCCGCACAAGATGGTCGTGGTCCAAAGGGGCGTCATTCGCAACAGGTCCCATCCGCCGCTCTCGCGTTCCGAACTGATGAGACAGGCCGCCAGGCTGGGCGTCAACAGCACGATCAGGGCAACCTGCAAGAGGACCATAATGCCGCCAATCGTCTCCACGCCCCAGCCGAGCGTGCCCATGGTCGCGGCGTAGGTCAACCCGAGGGAGCCCACGGCGCAGACCGCGATCAGTCGGAGGATCCAGTGCGAGCGGCCGAACCGCCGGGAGCGAAACTCCTTGACCATCACCGGATTCGCCAGCGGCCCGATCCCCGACTTGCGCCGCTGCGGATCGACCACGAACACCGCCCGCCGCACCAACCGCCCGACGAGGGGGCGTTCGTCGGTAATCACGCCCTGCGGCCGGGCCCGGTCGAGCATCCTGTGATTCAGCCGGCCCATGGTGCGAATCATGAAGAGCACCGCCGTACCCAGCGTCAGAAGCGCGTACCGCGCCGGGATACCCGACGTGGAGATGAACCCCTGCGAGCCGACGTCGCCGTGGCCGACGAGCTCCATCACCGCGGGAACCGGCGAGAGGCACCGCAGCCACTCGGCCAGCTCGGGATAGAAGCCCGGCTGGCCCTGGAGAAACAGGTGCGGCCCCATCGTAACGACCGCCAGCAGGAGGACCAGGCCGTAGGTGATCCTGAGCGCCGCGTCGGCCGAATTGGCATAGCTGCTCACCAGCAGGCCCAGGGTGGTATATTGAATCGCGGCGATCGCGAGGATCGCATAGAGCATGGCGAGGTCGCCCCCAAGCGAAATCCCCCCCATCGCGTAGCAGGCCGCCGCGGCCGGGACGCTGGTGACCAACAGCAGGAGCACAAAGCCCGATACGCCGATCAGCTTGCCGAAGTAGATCGACCAGGGCTTCATCGGCGAGTTGAACAAGAGGACGAGCGTGCCCCGGTTCTTTTCGCGCACGATGCTCGCGGCGGGGAACGCAGGCGCCAACAGCACCAGGAGCGTGAGCAAGCCGTAGCCGAACAGTCGAAACACCTGTTCGGACCGCGCCCCGGAAAGCTCCACCATCGCTTCGCCGGGCCAGCGGAGGACCACCAGCATGCTGAGCACCAGCGCCAGAGAAACCTGCAAGAGCATCGCCTTGCGGGTGCGCAACAGTCCGATCAGTTCGCGTTGGACGATGGGGTTGTTCACGTCTCGTTGTTCTGCACGATGGAGAGGAAAGCGTCTTCCAGGTCGGTCCCCAGCTCACGAAACTGGGTCACGCGCACCCCGGCCCCCACCAGCCAGGCCAGCAGTTCCCCCAATTCGCTCTCCGTCCCCCGGAACTGAAACCGGACGACGGCTTCGGCCGGCGAGCCGGTTGCCTCGGCATCGTCTCCGACGCACCGCTCAATCTCGTGGACCGTGCTCCCGATCTGGTCGGCCGTGGCCAGTTGCACCTCGATCGTGCGCCGCTGGCCAACGCGGCGCGTGATCTCATCCAACGTGCCGAAGGCTCGCAGCTTGCCGCCGGTGATAATGGCCACCTTGTCGCAGATCCGCGACAGCTCGGGCAGGATGTGACTGGTGACGATCAGCGTTTTCCCCGCCTCCGCCAGCCGCACCAGTGTTTCACGCATCTCGATCCGCGCGGCCGGGTCGAGGCCGCTTGCGGGCTCGTCGAGGAACAGAACTTGCGGGTCGTGCAAGAGCGTTCGGGCGATTCCGATCCGTTGCTTCATCCCGTAGCTGAGGCTCTCCACGTATCGGTCCTGCATGTAGGTCGCCCCGATCGTGTCCAAGGCCTCTCCGATCCGTTTGGCGCGTTTCGACCGGGGGATGCGGAACGCGGCGCCGAAGAAATCGAGGTACTCGCGCACTCGCATGTTCTCGTACGAGCCGAACGAATCAGGCATGTAACCGACGAGGTGCTTGATTTTCCGCGCCTCGCGAACGCAGTCGGCCCCCGCGACCCGCGCCCACCCGCTCGTCGGACGCGCCAGCCCGACCAGGATCTTGATCGTCGTCGTCTTGCCCGCCCCGTTGGGACCGATGAACCCCAGGATCTGCCCCCGCTCGAGCGAGATGCTCAGCCCGTCCAAGGCGGTCAGCCGGCCGTACTTCTTCGTCAATTCGTGGGTGACCACGACGGGCCCATCTTGGATCATGGAGTGTCTCCGATCATTGGCCTTCTCCGAGCGGTTCGCCCGCGACCTCCAGCTCGACCGCGTCGATTTTCCAGGCGGAATGGGTCATCAAGTCGACGGCCTGGCCCGACGAGGGCGGCACCGACCGGTCGACGCCGACGTGGATCGCCAGGAGCAGACCGCCCTTCTCGTCGAGCTCGAGCACGTCGGATCGGGCAACGTCGAACCGGAACGTGCCCACGGGACCGTTCCGGGTTGCCAGCTCGATCGACTCTTCGCCGGCAAAGCCCCCAAGCGCGAACGTCCGCGACGGTGCATTGATCCTGAGCGAGAGCGCCAGCCGATCCAGCGCGATCGGCAGCACTTGCTCGGGAATCTCGAACCGCAAGTAGGTTGTGGTCGGGATCCTCAATTCGATCCACTCACGCGTGGCATTGCTGTAGGCCGCCGAAGCGTTTTGCCTCCCGCGGCCGACCGACCGATACGGCAGGAACGGCGAAGGAATCACGACCCGAGTGTTCGGGGCCGAGCGTTCGATCGCCAGCGGAATGCTAAGAAGCGCCGAGCCGACTTGCCGGGCGTCGTCGGGGAAGTCGAACTGCATGTCGAGCGGACGGGCCCAGGCCAGCAACAGGGGCCGATCGGGGTACGTGCTCTGGGGCACAACGCGGAACAACTGCTCGTAGACGCCCTGCCGGCGCCGCTGCTCGTCGCTCAACAAGGTCCCGCCGATGAACTGCCCCGGGGAGAGCACGTCGTCGGCGCCGGCCCGGAATCCGCCTCGCCCGTCCAGCTCGACGGCCAGGTTGATGCGTGAGGGCGTGGCGAGGACCGCGTCGGCCAGCTCCCGAAACGGCCCGGGGGCCAGCGTGCCCGTGAGCCCCTCGGGGCCGAAAGCGGCGCGGGCGTCGATCGCCCGAGTGATCTTCGTTTCGTGTCGAAACGACGCCGTGCGAACCGTTCCGCCGGGTAACACCAAATGCTCCCAGCGCCAGGCGTCGAGATCGCTGCGCACCATGCGGCGCGCGGTCCCCTCCAGGCCCGTCATGTCGAGTTGAAACGTGCCCCCGCGCCGAGCCCCCAAAGACGCATCGGAAGCCTCCTGGTTGTACGTCGCCATCAGACCGGTGATGCACAGATCCTCGGCCCCCGGTTCCACCTCAGCCAGTTGAGCCACGGCCACGGTAGGCTCAACGGTCTTTCGAGCGAAAAGCCCCATCAGGATCAAGGCCGACGTGGCCAGCGCCGCCGCGATCGGTCCAATCCAAACCATGCGTTCCAACCGCCTGGTGCGTGCCAGCCAGGTCCCCGAGCCCAAGAGAACCAGACAAAACGTTCCCAGCACGCCGATCACCGACCCTCGGCTGGCAATCCGATACCCAATCTGCTCCGACAAGTACGGCTCGAACTGCCGGGGCTCAAGCGCCGGCGGCTCGCGAAGCGCGAAGAAGCGGGCAGCGAGGCGATCGAGTGGTCTGGTCGCGAACCACGGAGAGCCGAGGTGATCCCACCTCGGCCTCGGATCCCTCGCCGTGCGCGGGCGAATCCACGCGCGCGGTCCCAACGTGGTAACGAGCACCTCTCCCGTCCCGACCTTTCGCCAAAAGGAGGCCGGCCATCCGTCGACCGTGTGAGTCACTTTGACGTCCGTTGCCGAGACGCGCACCAGATCGACAGGCTCCTCAAACTCGCGCGGTGGGGTCTCCTCGTCATCTGCTTCAGGCCCAACTCCTTGGATCGAAACGCGAGTAAGCCCCACCCGGCCTACCACGTGGCAGGGAAACGCCTCGCCCAGCAAAAGCTCCACCGTGGCCGCATCCACCCGGTCGAGCATAATCCAGAGACGGCCGCCGCCCACGACCCAGCGGCGCACCGCCGCCAAGCCGGCCGCATCGGAGGCCGGGCGGTCACTGGCGAGAACCAAGTGGTCGAGCCCTTCGAGAGTTTCCACCACGGGCGGCAGGAAGTCGTCGTACAAGCCCGCGAACACGGGCGGCAGTCCCCCCGCTACTCTCATGGCGCTGACCGCCTCGCCGAGCTCGGCCTCTTCGTCGGCGCCCCGGTCGGAGATCACGGCGGTGATCGCCCGGCTTTGGTCGATCGACGTCAGCCCGGATTCCAGGATCGGCCCGGATCGGCCCCGGATGGGCACTTCCCTCGGCCCCGATCGGTCGAACAAGAGCCACTTGAGTTCGGCCCTCGTCGTAGGCAGCGGGTTCGTCGACGTGTCAGCCGGAGCAAAATACGGCGGGAGAATCGGACACCACGAATAACGATTCGAGTGTGCGGGAACCCACAGCCGGCGGGCATACTGGAGGTTCGGATCGCCGGAGAAGTACATGGTGGCCAGCACGTCGGCGGGCTGGTCGGTGGGGTTGAAAACGTTGATCCCCACCAGCCCCCACTTCTGTGACCGAAGGCGACGAATCCCGGCCCTCGTGCCGGCATGGAACGAAATCTGCGCGGGCTCCTCCGCCGCTTCCGCAACGGTTCGAGAAACGCCACTCGTCGCCGCGCCGCCGATCGCAAGTACCAAAGGAATCCGCAACCGCCAAATCAAGGGCAACTCCTCACTGCTGGAGTACACCTATATAACACGGCCAACATGCCTGTGCTACCGCGGCGGCGTATGAATAATCCGGGCTCGGTCCCCTCAGCCCGGCGTACCTGGCCCCGGTCGGCGAATTCTCACGCAGCCTCTCCGGGGGGGTCGATGCCGCCGCCTCTGACCGGTATGCTTTCCGGGGGAACTTTCTTTGGATGGGTATCGTCTAGGTATTGAGGAGATTGCAATGAGTAAGACCTTTTGCGTGGCATGGTTGGCGATCGCCGCCGGGGCAACGGGGGCAGATCGGGTAGCGGCTGCGGGAGAAGCGGATAGGGAGAAGGCTCAGGCCGTGATCGACGAGGTGGAAAAGGCGTGCCTGGACCGGACCGTCTGCATGATCGGGCGGAAAAAGGCCGAGCGGCTGGCCGAGCTGGTCCGCCAGGCCAAGCCCCGCCTGGTGGTCGAGTGCGGCACCGCGGTCGGGTACTCCGGCCTCTGGATCGCCCGGGAGTTGAAAGCGGCCGGCGAGGGAAAGCTCATCACCATCGAGATCAATCCCGATCGGGCGAAGGAGGCGGAGGCCAACTTCCGCCGGGCCGGTTTGGAGGAATGTGTTACGGTGAAGGTGGGCGACGCCCGGAAGGTGGTCGACGAGATCGAGGGCCCGATCGATTTCCTCTTCGTCGATTGCGGCTATTCCAACTACCACCCGATTCTCGTCGCAGTCGAGAAGAAGCTCAGTGAGGGGGCCCTGGTCGTCGCCGACAACGTGGGGATCGGCGCCCAGGGAATGGACGACTACCTCAACCTCGTCCGCTCGAAATACCAGAGTCGCACCGAGTGGTTCGACGTAAAACTCCCCTGGGCCGAGCGCGACGCGATGGAGATTACGGTCGTCTCCCCACGATCGGAACAGGAAAAGAAGAAGTAGCGGTGCGATTCCCGCGCCCCATCGCCGCTTGCGGCTTCGCCCGCAAGACGGCTTGTCGACACGAAGGAGACACGATCATGACGTTCGCCCCATGGCTGGGTTGGCTGGCTTTGTTGGTCGGAACCACGGGCACGTTTGCGGCGGCGATCGGTTCGCAACCGGGCGACAACCAATCCAAGCGCGACCGGCTGCACCAGGCCTTCCGCGACGGCAACTTCAAGGACGCCTACGAGGGGTTCCGCCAACTGGCCCTCGATCCGGCCGACGGAGTGCTCAAGGTGGGCGAAGACCTCGAGATGGCCACGCAGTGTCTCCAGCGGCTCAATCGGGTGGACGAGATCGACGCGTTCCGCGAAGCGGTCATCGCGCTTCACGGCGAGAACTGGCGGCTCCTGCTGGCGGCGGCCCGAAACTACATGAACCTGGATCATCAGGGCTTCATGGTGGCCGGCGAGTTCCATCGCGGCAGAAAACGGGGCGGCGGTGAGGTGGTCAATGCGGCCGAGCGCGACCGGATTCGGGCGTTGCAGCTTATCGAGCAGGCGATGCCCATCGCGCTTAAGGACGACGATCACCCGGCCGTCGGCCAGTTTCTCCTCGAACTCGCCCAGATGCTCTTGAACAACCGCGGCTACGGCGAAGCCTGGCGCCTGCAAACCTTGACCGACCTCAGCGTGCTCCCCGATTACGAGCCCGGTTGGGGATACGGCGGCCGCACGCCGGGCGCCCCGGTCGACGAGGAAGGGACCCCCGTTTTCCATCACGTGCCCAAGAGCTTCGAGGAGGCCCGAACCGACGGCGAGCGTTGGCGATGGTGCCTGGAGCAAGCGATGGAGTTCAGCCCGCAGCGGAAGAACGAGATTCGCACCCAGTTCGCCGACTTCCTGCTGGGTCAGTTCGGCGTCCAGACCATGGCTCACTACGGCTGGCGCTTCGGCCGCATGGAAACCGACGACACCAAGGAGAACGAAAGCGGCACGTACGCGCTTCACACGCTCACGGAAACCGAGACAATCGCCCAACTTGCCTCGGGCGTGAAGCGACTGACGCTCCCCGACGAGTTCAACTTCATCAAGGTCTATCAACGGGTCGCCGACGAGCCGGCCACCGGATATGCCGATGGGGCGCTCCAGCAGTTGGCCCAGATCTTCGAAAACCGGCGGCAGTATCCCAAGGCGGCCGACTATTGGCAGCGGCTTCTGAAGGAGCACGGCCCCAACAACCCCAACAGACCGCACTGGCAGGACCGGCTGGACCAAATCACGAAGAACTGGGGCCGCTTCGAGCCGGTGATGACCCAGCCGTCCGGGGCGGGGGCCACGGTCGAATACCGGTTCCGCAATGGAAGCGAGGTGCAATTCACGGCCCACGAAATCAACGTCCCAAAACTGCTCGACGACATCAAGGCGTATCTCAAATCGAGCCCGCCCCAGTTGGACCACAACAGGCTCAACATCGGGAACCTCGGCTTTATGCTGGTGCACCAGAACCAGAAGCAGTACGTCGGGCGCGAGGCGGCCTCTTGGAAGCTCGCGCTTGAGCCTCGGGAAAACCATTTCGACAACCGGGTCACGGTCGCCACGCCGCTTGAGAAGCCGGGCGCCTACCTCGTGACGGCCAGGATGCCCGGCGGCAACACGAGCCAAATCATCCTCTGGGTCGCCGACGCGGCCATCGCCAAGAAGCCGCTCAACGGCAAGACGTACTACTTCGTCGCCGACGCGGTGAGCGGCCGCCCGATCCCCAAGGCCAACGTCGAATTCTTCGGCTGGCGGCAGGACCGTCCCGCGCCTCGCAAGAATCCCCGCAAGTTCGTCGTGCTCACCCAACAGTTCGCCGAGTTCACCGACGCCGACGGCCAGGTGATCACCGGCCCCAAGGACCAGCCGCAAAACTACCAGTGGATCGTCATCGCCCGCACGGCGGAGGGCCGCTTCGCCTATCTCGGCTTTACGGGCGTTTGGTATCCGAACTACCACGACGCCGAATACGAGGCGACCAAAACCTACACGGTGACCGACCGACCGGTCTACCGGCCGGGGCAAACGGTGAAATACAAGTTCTGGGTCCGCCACGCCAAGTACGATAGGGAAGACACCTCCGACTTCGCCGGCCAATCGTTCACCGTCGAGATCCACAATCCCAAGGGCGAGCGGATCGTTCAGGAAACGATGAAGGCCGACGCATGGGGCGGCATCGAGGGCGAGTGGAAGCTGCCCGAGGATGCCACGCTGGGGGTCTTTCGGCTCAACATCGCCGGCCAGGGCGGCGGCAGCTTTCGCGTGGAAGAGTACAAGAAGCCCGAGTTTGAAGTGACCGTCGACGCCCCCACCGAGCCGGTCATGCTGGGCGAGAACGTCGAGGCCACGATCAACGCCAAGTACTACTTCGGCTCCCCCGTGACCAACGCCAAGGTCAAATACAAGGTCACCCGCACCGGCTACACCGAACGCTGGTACCCGCCCGGCCCCTGGGATTGGTTCTACGGCCCGGGCTATTGGTGGTACGCGTACGACTACCACTGGTACCCGGGCTGGCGCCACTGGGGCTGCCCGGCGCCGATCCCCTTCTGGTGGCCCCAGCGGCACGAGCCGCCGGAAGTGGTGGCCGACCGCGAGGTCGAAATCGGCGAGGACGGCACCGTGAAGGTCGAGATCGACACCGCCCTGGCCAAGGCGATCCACGCCGACCAGGACCACCGCTACGAGATCACCGCCGAGGTGGTCGACCAGTCGCGCCGCACGATCGTGGGTACCGGCACGGTCCTGGTGGCCCGCAAGCCGTTCCGAGTCTACACCTGGGTCGACCGCGGCTACTACCGCATCGGCGACACAATCAAGGCCAGCTTCTCCGCCCGCACACTCGACGCCAAGCCGGTCGAGGGCTCCGGAAAGCTCACGCTCCTGCACGTCGGCTATAAGGACGGCCAGCCAGTCGAGACGCCCGTCCGCACCTGGGACCTCGACACCGACGCCGAGGGCAAGGCCCGGCTCTGGATGAAGGCCACGCGCGCCGGCCAGTACCGGCTCTCCTACAAGCTGACCGATTCCAAAGAGCACGCGATCGAAGGCGGCTACCTCTTCACCATCATCGGCGAGGGGGTCGACGGCTCCGACTTCCGCTTCAACAGCCTCGAACTCGTGCCCGACAAGGCCGAATACCAGCCCGGCGACACGGTGAAGCTCCAAATCAACACCAATCGGGCGGGCGGCGCCGTGCTCCTGTTCGTACGGCCGGCCAACGGCGTCTATTTGCCGCCCGAGGTGGTCCGCCTGGAGGGGAAGAGCACGGTCCGCGAAATCGGGGTGGTGAAGAAGGACATGCCCAACTTTTTCGTCGAGGCGGTCACCATCGCCGACGCCAAGGTCCACAGCGTGACCAAGGAGATCGTGGTCCCGCCCGAGAAGCGGGTGCTGTCGGTCGACGTCGAGCCTTCCAGCGAAGCCTACCGCCCGGGCGAGAAGGCGAAGGTGAAGGTGAAGCTCACCGACTTCCACGGCGAGCCGTTCGTCGGCTCCACCGTGGTGGCCATCTACGACAAGTCGGTCGAGTACATTTCCGGCGGCTCGAACGTGCCCGAGATCAAGGTCTTCTTCTGGAAGTGGCGCC
>JBDRTC010000422.1:0-8399 GCA_043824335.1 Planctomycetota bacterium
CCGGTTGCGCACCGAGTCGCTGGAGATCGAATTGGCCGGCGCGGAAGCCGAGCTCAAATTGCTCGAACGCGAGCTGGACCGGTTGGAGGTCGCCGGGCCCAAGGAGATCGAGCAGGCAAAGGCCCGCATGGCCGCGGCCGAGGCCCTGAAAGATTTTACCAGGGCCCGGGCAGACCGGAGCACGCCCTTGCTGGCCAATAAGACAATCAGCAAAGACGATTTGGAGGAGATCCTTTCCGCGGCCACGGGCGCCCTTGAGATCCACAAAGAGAGAACCGCCGGATGGGAGCTGGCCGAGGCGACGCTGCCGATCGACCTCGCCCGGGCGGAATCCAAAATCGAGGTGCAGCGAGAAAAGATCCGCGGGCTCGAGGACGACATCGCCGAGCACACGATCCTCGCTCCGTTCGACGGCTACGTGTCCGAGGAGCACACGGAAGTCGGGCAATGGATTGCCAAGGGCGGACCGGTAGTTGAGGTGGTCGAACTGGCAGAGGTCGACATCCAAGTGCCCGTGTTGGAGACGTACGTATCCCGGTTGCGTGTAAAGACGACGGAGCAGCCGGGCACGCCGACGCTTCGCGTGGAAATCGGGGCGTTGCCGGGCGAGGAGTTCTCCGGTGAGGTCGTCTCGATTGTGCCCAAGGCCGACTTGAACGCGCGCACGTTTCCGGTGAACGTCCGTTTGACGAACCGGATGGGCCCCAACGGCCTTTTGCTCAAGCCGGGCATGTTCGCCCAGGTGACGTTGCAGGTGGGGGAGATTCTCAACGCGGTGCTCGTTCTCGAAGACGCCCTGGTTTTGGAGGGACGTTCGAAAGTGGTTTGGAGGCTCCAACCGAAGGCGGATTTCGAGAAGTCGAAGCTCTACGAGGCCGTGCCGATTCCCGTGACGACCGGCGAGTCGGACGAAGATTGGATTCAAGTCGGCCCGCTCAACCAGGTCGGACAGGACCTTCTCAAGCACGACGAGTTGGTGATTGTTGCGGGGAACGAGCGTGTGAACCCGAAGCTGCCGATCCGGGTCATTAAAACGCGCGAGCATAAAGACCGGGCCGCAACCCGGCCGCCGGGTAGCACCCCTCCAAACTGATGAGGCCGGCACGGCACGGGGAACCTTCACGACGGCTTTTCCATGCAATTGATCGAGGCATTCGTCCGCAATCCGGTGAAGATCGCCGTCGGCGTGCTGATCGTCGCGCTGTTCGGCGTCATCGCCTTGGTGCGGATGCCCATGCAGCTCACGCCGGAAGTGGAGATCCCCAAGATCTCGATCGAGACGAAGTGGCCGGGCGCCAGCCCCCATGAAATCGAGCGGGAGATCATCCAGGAGCAGGAAGAGCAGCTTCAGAGCGTCGAAGGCGTGACGAAGATGTCCAGCGAGTGCAGCAACTCGGTGGGCACGATCACGTTGGAATTCAAGGTCGGCTCCGATCTGAGCGAGGGGCTCTTGAAGGTCAACTCCCGGCTCCAGCAGGTGCCCGAGTATCCCGAAGAGGCCGACGAGCCGGTGATCAGCACCTCGGACCCGAGGGCCAATGCGATCGCCTGGTTCATCCTCCGGCCGCGGATGGCGTCGCCCGAAGAGATCGAGGCCTTTCTCGTCGACAACCCGGATCTCACCGAGTTTCTCCGGCCGGTGGCGGCGGCCCACAACGCGGGCCTGCGAAACCGGCGGATGCTCGCGCTGGTCCAGGAGCATCCGGAGTTTGCCGGGCGGGTGACGGACCTCCTGCCGCCGGACATCCCCCCGGTCCCCGAGTTTCTCCGCTTTGCTGAGGACTTCATCGAGGCCCGGTTCGAGCGGGTGCCCGGCGTTTCCAACTCCGGCGTCTACGGCGGCCGGGAAGATGAATTGCAGGTGGTCGTCGACCCCCAACAACTCGCCGCCCGGGGAGTGACGGTTCTCGACGTCCGCAACGCGCTGAGGCGCGAAAACCGCGACATCTCGGCCGGCGACCTATGGGAGGGAAAACGCCAGTACGTGATTCGCACGCTGGGCCGCTTCCGCACGGAAGAGCAAGTGGCCGACGTGATCGTCGCCCAAAGCGACGACGGCGCTCCGGTCTACCTCCGCGACGTTGCCGAGGTCCGAATCGGCTTCAAGAAGCCGACCGCCGTGGTCAAGAATTTCGGCACCGAGTGCCTGGCGATCAACTGCGTACGCGAGACGGGCGCGAACGTGCTGGACGTGATGGAAGGGCTCCGCGAGGTCAAAGATGCCCTGAACCGGGACGTGCTCCGCCAGAAGGGCCTCGAGCTGATCCAGGTCTACGACGAAACCGACTACATCTACTCGGCGGTGTGGCTGGTCCGTAACAACATCTTCGTCGGCGGTCTCCTCACCGTGGCCGTGCTGCTCTTGTTCCTCCGCAGCGGTCGGTCGACGATCGTCATCGCCCTGGCCATCCCCGCCAGCCTGATCGGCACGTTCCTGATGCTCAACCTGATGGGCCGCTCGCTGAACGTGATCAGCCTGGCCGGGCTCGCCTTTGCCGTGGGGATGCTGGTCGACAACGCGGTCGTCGTGCTGGAGAACTGTTATCGGCACGCCCAGATGGGCGACAACCCGTTTGCCGCGGCCGTCCGCGGGGCCCAAGAGGTTTGGGGGGCGGTCGTGGCCTCGACGCTGACGACCCTGGCCGTCTTCCTGCCCGTCTTGTTCGTCGAGGAAGAGGCCGGGCAACTGTTTCGCGACATCGCCCTGGCCATCAGCTCCGCCGTCGGGCTCTCCCTGATCGTCTCGATCACCGTGATCCCCACGGCGGCCGCCCGGCTGCTCCGTCAGCGTCGCCGGGGTGGCATGCCCTCGCGAAGCGTGGGCATGTCTGTCGAAAACATGGCGACGCAAGCGACGCCATGCCACCCGACGCCGCGTCACGCCGGCTTCGACCCGTCCGGCGATGGAGACGGCGAGCCGGCGGCCAACGACGGAATGCATGACTTCCCAGAAACAGGTGCCCCGGGCACCGGTGCGGCAAGCTTGCTCGGGTGGGTCGACCTAGCCGGCCGGGCGTTCGTCGACCGCGTGGTCACCGTCAATCGGTTCTTGCAGCGCGGCGTGGGGCTCCGGCTGGCGACGGTGGTCCTGTTCGTGGGCGCGGCCGTGGGATTGAGTTGGTGGATGATGCCACAGGTCGAGTACCTGCCGACGGGCAACCGCAACCTGGTCATCGCGATCTTGCTGCCGCCGCCCGGCTACAGCATCGAGCGATCGCTGCAAATCGGCACTGAATTGGAGGAAGCCACTCGCCCCTACTGGGACGTCTCCGGCTCGAACACGCAAAGCGACACGGAAACCGGCAAACGCGGCTTCCCGCAGATCAGCGACTATTTCTTCGTCGCCCGGGGGCGGCAGGTCTTCATGGGACTTCGCGCCCTGGACCCCAACCGGGCCGGCGAGCTGGTGGACCTGGTGTACGGACTGACGTCGGAGATGCCGGGCACGATCGCCCGAGTGAGTCAACGCAGCCTGTTTTCCCGGGAGTTGGCAACCGGACGGACGGTCGACATCGAGATCACCGGGCCCGAGCTCAAGCGGCTCATCGACTTGGGAAAAGAGATCTTTTTCGAGCTCAGCCCCAAGGTCAAAAATGATCAAGCCGATGAGGGACAGGCCGACCAAGAGCAGGTCATTCCCGGCGGCCGCGCATTTCCGATACCGAGCCTCGACTTGAATAGCCCCGAGCTGTGGGTGCTGCGCAAGTCGGAGCAGGCGACCGACATGGGCGTCAGCACCGAGGAGTTGGGCTACACAGTCGACGCGCTCGTGGACGGGGCCTACGCCACCGACTACTACGTCGGCGGCGACAAGATCGACCTGACGATCGTGGGAAACCAGCGGTTCGCCGACCGCACGCAGGATCTCGCCCAGTTGCCCGTGGCCACGCCGTCCGGCAACGTGGCCCGCCTGGACGGCCTGGCCGACGTGGTCTACGCCGGGGGCCCGGAGCAGATCAACCGCCGCGAGCGTCAGCGGGCGATCACGATTTCGGTGACGCCCCCGCTGGAGATGCCCCTGGAAGCGGCGATCCACGAGATCAACGAGAAGATCGTCCGGCCTCGGATCGAATCGGGCATGCTCGGCGACGAGTACCAGATCAACCTGGCCGGAACGGCCGACAAGCTCCAGGCCACCTGGCAGGCCCTGCGCTGGAACTTCGTCTTGGCCTTGCTGGTGACGTATCTCCTGATGGCGGCCCTGTTCGAGTCGTGGCTCTACCCGTTTGTGATTATTCTCAGCGTGCCGTTGGGGGCGGTCGGCGGGCTGATCGGGCTGGTCCTTTTGAACCAATACCTGGCCCTTCTCCCCAACAGTACGCCCCAGACGCTCGACGTGCTCACCATGCTCGGCTTCGTGATCCTGATCGGCACGGTGGTCAACAACCCGATCCTCATCGTCCACCAGTCGCTCAATCACATGCGCCAGGAGGGGATGTCGCCGAACGAGGCGATCCTGGCCAGCGTGCGCACGAGGATTCGTCCGATTTTCATGACCACCTCGACCACGGTCCTCGGCCTGGCGCCTTTGGTCTTCTTTCCCGGGGCCGGCAGTGAACTCTACCGGGGTCTGGGAGCGGTCGTGTTGGGCGGCCTTCTGGTTTCCACCGTCTTCACCCTAATCCTCGTGCCGACCCTCTTCAGCCTCATGATGGAGACCAAGGCGACGCTGGCCCGACGGTTCGGCCTTCACACCGACTCACCCGCCGCCCCGAGCGATGCCGAACCGGAAAAGGTCACCGCTTCCGGGTAGCGGGCCGGGGCTCGGCAGCCCTATTCTTTAGGGGGCGGCCGGAGAATAACTCGGGGACTGTCCCAATTTTCCCGCAGGGAAAATGGGACTGTCCCCCTCCCAAACCCGCGAAGCGCTCCCTCAATCGCCGTCTACCTGGTTGAGCTTGTCGAGGCGGCCGGCCAGAAAATTCGTCACGTTCCCCATGGCGCACTCCGCGATTCGCCGGTTCGCCTCCGACGTGTTCGAGGCGGCGTGGGGCGTGAGCACGACGCAATCGAGCGTGCGCAGGTCCTTGTCGGGCGCCACGGGCACGTAGGGCTCCTGCTCGAACACGTCGAGCGCCGCCCCGCCGAGCCAACCTTCCGCCAAAGCGTCGTAGAGGGCGGCTTCATCCACGACCGCCCCCCGGGCCGTGTTGATCAGCATGGTGCCGGGCTTCATCACGTGGAGGCGGCGGGCGTCGATGAACCGGCGAGTCTCGGGGGTCGTGGAGAGGTGAATACTGACGAACTCGGCTTGCCCGAGCACCGCGTCCGCATCCGTCGTGTAGAGATCCAGCCCGTAGGCGGCCTTGATCTCGTCGAACGATCTCCCCTCCTGCTGCTCCAACTCCTCCTGGGAAAGACGGTCGGCGGCACGCACGCGCATGCCGAATCCCTGGCTCGCGATGGCCGCCACGCGACGCCCGATCGCCCCAAACCCGAGAATGCCCAGCGTCTTGCCACGCATCTCTACGCCGGTTTGGGCGTCGAACCGGCCGGCCTTGAAGCTCGAGTGCATCGAACAAATGTGCGCAGCCAGGCAGCCCAGGAGCCAAATCGCGTGCTCTGCGGTGCTGTCGGCCAAGACGCCGGGGGTGTTGGTCACCACGATGTTGTGCTTTCGGGCGAGCGCCTTGTCGACGCTGTCGTGCCCTACGCCGAACCGGGCGATGATCGCCCCGCGGTCGCCACCGGTTTGGGCCAACGCCTCGTACAAAGGGCCGACAAGCGGTTCGGCCCCCACGATCACCGCCCGACTGTTGTGGGCCACCACAGCCTCGGCCAGCGACTCCTCGTCGGCCGGGGCCTCGCGGACCTCACAATCCGAGGCGAGGCGAAAAACGTTCTGGCCCTTCGACATCTGCAACGGCGTGGTAAGAACAACTTCACCCATTGGTTCTGATCCTCTTCCAGCTAGCGACTCCGCCCATGATGATTTCGTACCCGCTCCTTATAGTCGCATCGATGCCACACTTCAAGCCCTCCCGGCGGCATGGGGATGGGTACCGTCAAAAGCCCCAAAGGGGCGGGATCTGATAGCCCAGGGCAACGCCCTGGGAATCGGGGGTCCGACACCCGACGGCAGCCCTGTAAGGGCGTCATAACCGCGCCGGTCAATCCCACACGTAGCGTTCATCGTACGCGATCTGGCATTTCTCCATGGATATGCCGCCCCTTCAGGGCTGGCTCGGTGGTAGCAGGCACCCCCGACCCAGGGCGTTGCCCGGGGCGGGCAGCTTTTGCCCCGTCGGGGCTGGTTTGGTTTCGCGCACGGTGCCCCCGAGCTATCCACATTCCGCCATTCCAGGCCGGCTAACGCGTCTCTGCGTTCGTCTTGCGTCCCATCTGTTCGACTTTGCGGAGAATTCGCGGCCGGGCTTGGTCCATCAGCGACTTGACGTCCTCGTAGCGGACGGTCCGCTCGGCACAGGAGCGCTTCTTGAGGGCGCCCAGGAATCGGGCCTCGAACTCGGCCAGGTCCTTGCCGTAGATGTGATAGCTGTCGGCCACGTGGCAGTAGCGGCCCACGCGGACCGGCTCGCCGGAAAGCTCGGTGATTCGGGCGGCAATCTGTTCCTGGAGCCGCACCAGGGCAAAGATGTTCATCAGGGCCGCCTTGTAGGCGTCGTTGGAGCGGAAGCGGACGTTCATGCTCAACGCCCGCTCGTCGCCCACCGGCGTGATCCGGCACCAGATGCTCTGCAAGCAGGCCGGGTCGTAGCAGTCGGAGTCTTCCCACACCTTCCAGGTGATCGCCTGGGCCCGGCGCGTGTGCGGCGTCCGTGCCAGCCGGCTCGCCAGGCCCTCGATCTGGTCGATCGGCCCCAGCGTGGGAACCTCGTAGCGAAAGAGCCGCTGGTGGTAGGTATACTCCCAGCGGGTGTCGGTCTCGTCGTCCGGATCGCGAACCAAGTGATCCTTGATCCCCTCGCAGACCTCCATCACGTACTCTTCCAGGTCCTCAAAGCCCCCCGGCAGGTCCATGTGAATCCTCGGCTCGCAAAGCGGCTCGTGGACGGTGAGCACCATCGTGGCGTCCTTGCTCGCCGGGTCGTCGGCGCCGTCGTACTCGGTTGAAAGCGGAGCCCCCCGCTCGTAAAGCGCGACCAGCGAATTTTCCCACGCCTGGGCGATCGAGTCGCCTTCGATGCTGAGTACGGGGATTCCGTTCATCGATTATCCTTTCTCGCAAATGGGGCGGTCGATCGGTCCAAAAAGGTGGCCGCCGGATGAGGGCAGACGGCCATTGTCGGCGGTCGGATGCCATCCCGCAAGATCCCCCACGAAGTGTGGGGCCGACGAGAATGGACGGGAAATAGCCGGACAGCGCGTGACCCGTTATGATACGAATCGTGTGAGCAAACGCTCCCCCGTTTAACAGCCGCCGGAACGGCGGCTTCATACCGGTGAGATTGGATGCCAAGAAGAATTCTCCCCATGTTGCCCCTCGCCTGGCTCGTCGGTTACGCGGCGTGTACGTACGCCGTGGAGCCGGCTGGCGAGATGCTGCCCGGCGAGTTCAAACGGCTCCTGCCGCTTCACGAGAAGCTGGGCACGGCCCGGCCGGGCGAATGGCTCGCCGAGCACGCCGAATCGGGGCAGACCTTCCGCCAGTACGTTCGCGGCCGTCCGGTAACGCCCGATCGGAAGCGCCGGGTGATCTACGTGCAGCCGCTGGGCGATTTTTCGAATACCCAGCGCAAGATCGTCTCCCTCACCGCCGAGTTCATGCAGGCTTACTTCGGCCTGCCGGTGATGATCCGGGAAAACTTGCCGCTTTCGCTCATTCCGGCCGACGCCCGGCGGAAGCATCCCAGTTGGGGCATGGACCAAATCCTCTCGACCTACGTGCTCAGCGACGTGCTCTACCCGCGTTTGCCCGAGGACGCCACGGCCTACATCGCCCTGACCACGTCCGATCTTTGGCCCGGCGAGGGCTGGAACTTCGTGTTCGGGCAAGCGTCGCTCAATCACCGGGTAGGCGTCTGGTCGATCTACCGCAACGGCGATCCGGAGGCCAGCGACGACGCCTTCCGCCTCTGCCTGGAGCGTACGATCAAGACGGCCACCCACGAGACCGGGCACATGTTCTCCCTCCCACACTGCATCCAACACCCGTGCAACATGTGCGGCTCGAACCACCGCGCCGAGCGAGACCACCTCCCGCTTTGGCTCTGTCCCCACTGCCTGGCCAAGCTCTCCTGGGCGACCAAGGCCGACCCCGAAGAACGGTTCAAGAAGCTGATCGACTTCTCCAAAGCCAACAGCCTTGATCGGGAGCAGGAGTTCTACAAGAAGTCGCTGTCCGCGCTGCGTGGGGAATAAGAAGTAGGGTGGGTCTCGCTCCGCTTGACCCACCCTACGATTCTGCTTCGAGTTTCAAATCCCGGGGCGTCACGTCG
>JBDRTC010000423.1:0-2810 GCA_043824335.1 Planctomycetota bacterium
CCTTTGGGCCGTCCCGGCAAATTGGACCTGTCCCCTTTTTCCTCAGTCCCTCCGGAAAACGTGGACAAAGCTGTACTGCCCCACGCCGCCGACGTTGTGCGTGAGGCCCACGCCGGCGCCAGGCACCTGGCGCGGGCCGCAGTCGCCGCGAAGCTGCGAGACGATCTCGTAGGCCATCGAAACGCCGGTGGCCCCGATCGGGTGCCCCTTTGCCTTGAGCCCGCCGTCGACGTTCACCGCGGTCGGACCGCCGATGTAAGACTGCTTCTCGTCGATGAAGCGCCCGCCCTGACCCGGTTCGCAGAAGCCCAGATCCTCGTAGGCCATGATCTCGCCGATGGTGAAGCAGTCGTGGACCTCGGCCACCTTGATATCCGAGGCCGTGACGCCGGCCTGCCGGTAGGCCTGGCGCGCGGCCTCCCGGGCGGAAGGGAGGCCCGTGAGATCGGGACGGTTGAGCACCGACATGCTGGCCGTGGCCGCGCCGAGCCCGTCGAGCCAGACCGGGCGCTCGCTCAGGGCCTTGGCCTTCTCCTCGGAGGCCAGAATGAGGCAGGCGGCCCCGTCGGCGTTGGCGCAGCAGTCGTAAACGCAGAAGGGCGAAGCCACGGGGTCCGAGGCCAACGCCTTCTCCAGCGTGACCTCCTTCTGGAAAAGCGCCTTGGGGTTCATGGCCCCGTAGTGGTGGTTCTTAACGGCCACCTCGAGAAGCTGCTCGTGCGTGGTGCCGAACCGGTGCATGTGGCAGTTGGCGAACATGGCATAGTACCCGGGGAAGGTCGTGCCGAAGACCGACTCCCACTGCACGTCGCCCACCCGACCCATCAGGGCGAGGATCTCGGGCGTCGACAGCTCGGTCATCTTCTGGCAGCCGACGACCGCCACCACCTCGTGCAAGCCCGACTGGATGCCCATCCAGGCAGTTCGGATCGCGGCGCTTCCCGAGGCGCAGGCCGCCTCGCAAAGCCAGGTGGGCCTGGGGTTCAGGTTCAAGTACTCCTGGACCACCCCGGCCACGCTCCGCTGCTTGTGATACTCGGGCACGGCCGCGATGATCGAGGCGTCCAACTCCCCCCGCCCGATCCCGGCATCCTCCATGGCCATGCGAAACGCCTCGAACGCCAACTCCTGCACCGTGGCGTCGCTCCGCCGGCCAAACCGTCCATGTCCGATTCCAATCACTCCGACTCGTGGCATGAAACGCTCCAATTCAGGGGGCAGGGGCGAAAGGCCAGGAACAAGGTAAGGGGTCTCCCAACACTTGACTACGCATTGCCTGGTTGAGCTCCGTTGTGAGACCGCGTGGTGTCACATGAGCCGCCGAACCCCGCGCCGTTAGCCAGCCCCATTATGTCGATCTGGCCCTGCCAGGCCGGAAGGGAACAGGACATGGCTTTCCCCAATGAAGTCTCATGCCTTGCCTGAGCCGCGAGCAGGAAGAGAACGTGAGCGGTGCGAAATGCCCGCGTGAAAGGCGCGCCGGTACGTTTCCGCAACTGTGTGACCATACGGTCAGCAAAAGCCTCCCGAGGCTCACGACGGAAGTGCTGGTAGATGAGCAGCGAGCAGCCAGCGTCCCAAATCTCCTCGATTTCCTTCCAAGCTACGTATTTGGACGATCCCTTCCGGCCTATCGGTCTGGATGAAACCTCGATTCCGTTGTCAGGATCCAGGAACACCAGATCTGTGCCGCAGGCGGCATGGAGTAGGCCCGTGCGCCAGGCGTCGCGATCCTCGCGGGCGCCTGGAACCAATTCCGAGTAGTATGAAGTGGAGGGCAATAAACTGGAACTTTCGATCAGCGACACCTGCGGCGTGGGAGCCGCTTGAAGCAAAGCCCGGAGGCCATCATAAAGCTCCGCGTCAAAGCGCCTCCACCGTCCGGGCTGCTGGAGATAGTCACGGAACCCGCCGTCTCTACCACCGTCGTCCGGGGTGAGCATCCATGCCACGAGGAGCTTGCGCGTGCCGCCCCTCTGGAGTGCGCGCAAGAGACCGTACTTTCGGTAGTCGTTGATGTCGCCGAAGTACTGGTTCTTCATCGTGCTGCCGTCTCTGTCTGGCTAACGGCGCGGGTCACTTGTTTTGCAGGCCGCGCCGGCCTACAAAATCAAGTGGACTCGCTGGTTCGGTCTCCTATTTCCTCATCTGTTTCTCAAGCTGCGTTCTTCGGGCTTGAAGCTCATTCAGTCTCTTTTTCAGGTTGGCCATTTCCTTCTTGATCTTGCGAAGCTCCGTCTGGTTCTTGCCGCTCGACAAACGATCCGCGCCAAGCTCCTCAGCGATGTACTGCTCAAGCTGACTCCTCAAGAGCCTGAGATATGGATTTCCCCATATCGCCCCTTCTCGGTATTCAAGTTTGCCAGCTCGTATGCCCTTCACAATGAAGTCTCGGTCCACTCCATAGTCCTTCTTCGCCGTTACGTCGCTGAGGGTTGCCCCTTTGCGATTCCACTCACCGTGTTCCCCCATGCCTTATCTCTCTGATTGAACTCAGTGTGTATGAGGTTTCCGCGTATACCTGCACTTGGCATTTTGTGCCGGCAGATCCACTCAGATGACACGCACGGTCGAGAATGCAATTGTCGCCAAACAAGTGCTTTGATGTCAACGGGTTGTCGCATCGCGCACCGGCTGCGTAATCCCCGCCATAGTGGGGTTCTAGGTATGGCGTCGATTGAGGGGACTGTCCCGAATGGCACTGCCGATGGGTTTTTGCGCAGAGCTTCGCTTGACGAAATGCGTCGTTTTTCGTAAAAACGCATCCGTTGGCTGATTGGCGTTGTTTCTTTCCGCCTTGGCCGATATTG
>JBDRTC010000424.1:0-8088 GCA_043824335.1 Planctomycetota bacterium
TCCGTGCTGGTGGGCCACAGCGAGCAGAACGGCGGCCGGCGAATCCTGAACTTCCGTCGGATTCCGCGGCGGCGATTTGCCGAGGGCGCCTCCGTCGGGCTCCGCCGCGGCGGCAAGCTGGAGCAAGTGCCCGAGACCTGGGCGTTCCTCTGGAGCGAGAACCCGGGGTTGGAGTTCAGCGACGCGTATTTGAACGAATGGGGCGTGGGGATCGTCAGCGACCGCTGCGCGACCCGAGAGGACGACTACCAGAGGCTGGTCGGCCGCGGCGAGATCCGCTCCGGCGGCATCGGCTACATGCTCCGCCGACTGGTGGCCGAGCGCGCCCGAAACGCCCGGGAGGGCGTCGAGTTGGCCGGCAAGCTCGTGGAGCGTTTTGGCTACGTCGACACGGGGCGAAGCTACGTGATCGCCGATCCCCGCGAGGCGTGGGTGGTGGCGGTGGTGCGAGGTCGGCGATGGGTGGCCCAGCGGGTGCCCGACGATCGCGTGGTGATCCTGCCCAACGTTCACATCATCGGCCAGGTGGATCTGGCCGATACCGACCACTTCCTTGCCTCGCCCGATCTGGTCGGCTACGCCGCCCGGCGGGGCTGGTTCGATCCCGGTGCGGGCGAGCCGTTCAGTTTCCGCAACGTCTACTCGGAAACGCGCGGCGGCCCGGTTGACCCGCGGCGGTTGCGCGGCCGGGAGTTGGTGACGGGCCAAAGCGAGTCGGTGTCGCCCGGCGAAGGGCTTTCGTTCGGCGTGCGTCCGGCCAAGAAGATGACAGTGGCCGCCGTTGTCGAAATCCTCCGCGATACCAAAGGGGCCGTGCCGCTTTCCACGCCGGGGACACAGGAGGGAACCGTTTTTCAGCTCCGCGCCAACGTGCCCCGAGAGGTCGGTTGCGTCTACTGGCGGACGACGGCCGAACCGGCCGCCAGCGTGCTCACGCCGTGGTATCTGGGGATCACGGAGACGCCGCCGAGCTACTTTCGAAGCGCGTCGGTCGAGGAGCATATGTCGCTGGACCACCACTTCCAACCGCCTCGCGGCACGTTCGATTTCGATCGGAACCTGGCGTGGTGGACCTTCAAGACGCTCCAGGACCGGGTCCACCAAGACTACCGACGGCGGATTGCGGTCGTCGCAACGGCGTGGGGGGAGTTTGAACGAGAAATGTTTGAGAATCAACCCTCGGTGGAAGCCGAGGCGCTAAAGCTCCGGAAGACCGACCAGGAGGCCGCTCGCCGCCATCTGACCGAATACTGTGCCGACGTTGCCGCTCGGGCGCGCCGCGAGGCCGAGAAGATGATTGGGGCGAGGCGTTGACTGGCGGCCTGTTTGCCATCAGGTTGCGGCTTCGCCGCGATAGGGAGAAATCACGGTTTAGAGAACCACATTGTTGGCGAAGGAGAAGGCATGAGTGCGTCTGATTCACACGCTTCCAAGGAGAAGGGCCGTCCGGAGGAGAAGCGGGACGGCTCGCGCCGTGCTTTCTTGAAGGCGGCCGGGGCATTGCCGGCGGGCCTGATCGCCGCCCAGTATGCAGGTGGGGCGTCGGCGGCGCAGACCGAGGAGCCAAGGCTGCCGCGGGTTCGCCTCGGGCCGCACTCCATCTCGCGATTGATCTGCGGGGCGAACACCTTTAACGGCGGCTCGCACCTGTCGACCTTCGTCAATCACCAGATGCGAGAGTATTTCACGCCCGAGCAGATCCTCAAGAGCTTGCGGCGCTGCGAGGAAGTGGGCATCAATTGCTGGCAGTCGGGCGGGGGCAACCTGGAGCTTTACCGCCGCCACGTCGACGAGGGCGGCAAGATGCACTTCATCGCCATCGAAGCGCAAGGCTCCACGCCGCTGGAGAAGCTCGCCCAAGCCGGGTGTATCGCCGTCGCCCATCACGGCGAAGTGACCGACCGGCTGTTTAAGACCGGCCAGTTCGACAAGATCGAAGATTACCTGAAGCAGGTGCGCGACGCGGGCCTGTTGGTCGGCGTGTCGACCCACATGCCCGACGTGGTCGACGCCGTCGAGTCCAAGGGCTGGGACGTCGACTACTACATGACCTGCGTCTACGAGCGGCACCGCAGCGCGGAGGAACTGGAAAAGCTGCTCGGACACGTGCCGATCCCGGTGGGCGAAGTCTACCTGACCTCCGACCCACCACGGATGTTCCAGGCGATCCGCAACACCGAGCGGCCTTGCCTGGCCTTCAAGATCCTGGCCGCCGGACGGCTTTCCGACCGTCCCCAATGGGTCGAGCGGGCCTTCCGCGAGACCTACCAATCGATCAAGCCCACCGACGCGGCGATCGTCGGCATGTACGACCGCTACAGCGACCAGCCCGCCGAAAACGCCGCCTTCGTGAGCCGCTTTAGTGCAACCAGCGGCACGGCGTGAGAGGGTCCGCTCGACAAATAGCTTCCCGGTTTGGGAGGGGGACAGTCCCATTTTCCCTGCGGGAAAATCGGGACAGTCCCCGAGCTATCCTTCGGCCGCGTCTAACCCAGTTGCCACGTCGGGTCATGCTCCAGATGGATATTGTTCACCTGGAGCCAGTGAATCGGCTTGGCATCGGCCGAGGTGGCGTAGGCTCTAGTCAGGCCCACGCTGAGAATAACCGCGCCGGGGCGCTCGAGCCGGCGACGGACCTTCTCCACGATCGCGAGGTCGGGCGTGGCATGATCGTCTTGATAGAGGCGTATGTCAGTCACGCTCACCCATACGTCGAATTCGCCTTCGTCGACCCGAATGCGAATGGCAGGACCAAATTCCGCTTCGCCGCGAAAAGCCAAACGCGGTTTGCGCTTCGGGGAAAGACAGCCGAGAGATGCCGTACCCTTCCCCGCGTCGGTGCCGGCGGACGACTTGCCGACACGCCTCAAATCGCTTCCGAATATTTTCCGAAGCCCCGGCTTGCTGAGCGTGTACAAGAGGGCCCAAAACTTCTCTTGGTCGAGCGTGTCGATGCATTTCGCGCGATAGGGCCTGAACAGATGGTCTTCCACGTGAGGCGGTTTCGGACGATGCTCCGGCGTGCCGAGATCGACGACGTTGGCCATGTCGAAAGGCCCGCGGTAGCGGGCGAGGAAGTCGGCTTCCAGCGAGCCCTGCGGCAGCACCGGGCGCACGTGGCGACGGGTTTCGATATCCACGCCCGCAACACAGATACGGCCCCCTCGCATTCTCGTCAGATGATTGACGACGATTCTCATTCTGCCCCTCCTCGGTATTCAGAGGTGCACAATCCTCGCGTTGTCCCATTTCGCCGCGAGGTACTCCGCCACCAGCCTTCGGTGGCAGCGGTCGGCGGTCGGTTCGCTGCAAAGCAACACGGTGGGAACGTCGAAAAGCCGTCTGTCGAGCAACCTCTCAGCCTCGCGCTCGCGAAGGAGAGCAAGAAACCGTGGTTCGTACTCCTCCCAGGAAACCGTCTTCTTCTTGTAGCCGTCGAGGAGATCTTTGTCCGGCGAGAGCAGAGGTTGGTGATGATACTCCGCCTGGCAAATCTCCTGGAGGAAGTACTTCAGATCGTCGCGCTTGGCAAAGCCGGCCAGTTGGGAGGTGTTGTTTAGCCGAACGTCGATCAGACGCTTGATCCCGGCTCGTTGGAGGCTCCCGAAGAATTCGGCTGCGGTCTTCTTGGTGAAACCGATCGTGTGGATCTCCACGGCTCCGTCTCCTCCAGGTCGAACAGGGTAAGCTGGCCCTTGGTCTTTTGGAACCGCTCTTCCTTGGCGAGATTCTGCTCGCTCTCCGCACGCCCGTCACCGCGGATGTGGATCACGCGGAAGCCCCTCTTCCCGAGCACGCGGCCGATCAGCCGCCGCCGATGGCAATCGGTCGGGTCTTCTTCACCGCACAGGAGAGCCGTCGGGTGGCTTGCGGCAGCGTCCAAGAGCCGCTCGAGGCCTTGCCGAAATCCGGAAGACTGAGCCAGCCGATCGTAGAGGACGTACCCTTCACGATCATAGAACTCTTCGCCTTCCGGTCTGCCTCCCAGGAGGTCGCCGAGAAACAGGTATTCGATCCCTCGGGCGCTGAGGTGCTTTTGGAGCGGCTCCTTGTTGAAGTCGGCGACGTAGCCGGAGTAGGGGCTTGAGCGGACGTCCGCAATCAGCCCGATGCGGTGCTCCTCGACCAGTGCGAGAAACGTTTCGGGCGAATGATTGGAATGTCCGATCGTGTAGATCGTGAAGTCCGCCTTGGGCGTCTCGTTTTTCATCGGGCTTGAATAGCAAGGTCACACGTCGGCGCCAGGCAACCGGACCTCGGGCGCGGGCAACGCTGGTGGACCGATCGGTAGCGGTCCGACAATTTTGAAGGCGGGCTCGCACGCCAGCGAGAGTTCGGCACGCCGCGGAGAGTCAAGAAACACAAGCTGCCCCAGGCGCCCACGATTGCGACGTCAACAGACCACTAGTCGCAATCATCATCATCATCTTCCTCCTCCTCCTCCTCGTCGTCGTCGTCGTCGTCCCAATCCTCTTCGTCCTCCTCTTCCTCTTCCTCCTCTTCCTCGTCCTCGTCCTCTTCCCAGTCGTCGTCGTCCTCGTCGTCGTCGTCTTCGTCTTCTTCGTCGTCTGCTTCGACTTCCTCCCAGTCGTCGTCTTCAATCCCTTCGTCGTCGTCCTCCTCCTCTTTCCCCTCTTCCTTCTCCTCGTCCTCGTCGTCGTCCTCGTCCTCGTCGTCGTCGTCGTCGTCGTCGCCGTGGGACACGTGGTTGCGTTGCTCTCCGAGCACGGTTGGGACGCTCGTGGGGAATGTCTCTTCCGGTACGATCATCGTGTCGGCTGCACTCGTCACCTTCGACTCTCCTTCGGTCTTGCCGGTATGGATTGGGGGGCTCGATGTTTCTGGATCGGCACGGTGCCCGAACGGTTCGGCAGGACCGTCATCGGGGCCTTCCGGCCGGGCTGCTCGGGTTAACTGTGGTCGGGGGAGGTCGTCGAGGTGGCGCAACCCGAAAACTTGCAGGAACTGCTTCGTGGTTCCGTAAAGGAACGGGCGGCCCAATTCCTCCGACCGGCCCATAATCCGCACCAACTCGCGTTCCATCAGTTGCCGCAGGACCTCGCCGCACTGCACGCCGCGCACGGCCTCGATGTCGGCCCGCAACACGGGCTGACGATAGGCCACCACGGCGAGCGTCTCCATCGCCGGAGGCGACAAACGGACTTCCGTGGGCAACATGCCCAGGCGCCGCAGCCAAGGGACAAACTTGGGCCGCGACATCAGTTGAAACCCCCCGGCAACCTCCATGGCGCGAAACGCACAACCCTCCAAATCGTAAACTCGGTTCAGCTTCCGGACCAGTGTACGCGCTTCGGTGCCGTCCGCCAAGCCGGCCAGGTCGGCCAGCTTCCGGCTCCCCAGCGGCTCCCGGGTGACAAACAGCACCGCCTCGAGTCGCGCCATCGGTTCGCTTCGGGTGGTGGGGCCGTCGGCCGCGGTCGTCTGGCGAGCCCGGGAAGACGTCCACAAATGTCGGCGGACACCGCCGCGCCGCGACGCCGGCCACGGCGATCCCACGACCGGTCGTCGGTAACGCAAGGCCACGCTGCCCAACCTCCGGCCAAGACATCCCACAATAACGTACCTCGACAGAGGGAAACTCTCAACGTCAAGCTAAGCCGAAGCGGGGGTTCTCTGCAAGCCCGGACCAAGCACCGCGGGGCCGGCCGACGTCACTCGCCCGCCCGCCAACGCTCCACCTCGCTGAGAACTCGGGCCATAGCCGCCAACGGATCGGTGTCGGTGGCGTCGAAACGGCGGACGTGATCTTCGCCCGTGCCGAGGGCCATTCTCGCATGAAAACGGTAATACTCCCCCCGGTCGCCCCAGGTCTCCAGCACGTAGTAGGTCGCCCCCAGCTCGCGGAGTCGCTGTTGGATGCCGGCGAACCGGTCGGTCGCCTCAAACGGCTGGGGTGGCAACTCGGCCGCCGAACCGACTGCGTCGGAGGTGGGCATCGCCTCGACCGGAAATTCGTAGCCGGCTCGGATCGCCTGAGAGTCTCCAACCGGTGGGACAGAAGACTCCAGCTTCCCTGGAGTTGCAGAATTTGGGCCCCCAGCCCATGGGCCCGCGGGGGCCATTCCCTCAAACGCAGGGGCCTCGGCGAGCAAATCCCGCTCCTGGGCGCCGGTCTTGTCTGATTGTCGGTCGAGGAGCCGCCCGACGAGATCCGGCAGCCTGGTTCCGAATAGGGCCGCCAGCGGGATCGCGATCAGGCAGATCAGCATCACCCCCGCCCGACACGCCACGGTCGCGGACGATTGCATGGCGAAGAGCGCCTCCTTTCGCTCCTGGTCCTATCAACAAGAGCCGTCGATCAAGTCCCGTAAGGTGGTCCTGCCGCAGGTGCGGAGATTCGGCATCATAACGCTGGGCAACCAGATCGGGCAATGGCAATCGAAACCTCGGACCTCGGCTCCGGATTGGACAACCCGAGGTGTGGCCAAAACTGATCTTGAGGCCCGATTTCAACCTGTTATCATCAAAGAGGTTGCGCGGAAAAAAGTGAGCCCGCGAACCGCCGAATCGGGCCGTTCAAGTTCTCCGCCCGGACCCCGCAGAATCAACGTAACCAACGTCACCCAAATGCTTTACGTCGCCCCCTTTTGTTGGACGGGAAATCCGGGATTGGAGAACAATCGCAAGTGCTTTGCTGCGCAAGGCTTACGCCGATCATCTCCGGTCACCCCTCGCTTTTCCCGGAACCTACCGCATAGGCACTTACCCTGGGATCCCAAGGCAGTCACCCGCTGACCCCGGTGCATCCACCTCAACACCCGACGGTAAGTGCCATGGGATCTCAGGGTAAGTGCCCACCCGTAAGTGACCGGTGCGGAATCCCCATTCGGAGCCAAAAACCGGGGCTTGACCACCCCCTCGGGCAAAACGATAAAGAGCATCGCGCAGCCACGCCAAGGCCCCGCCCGGCCATGGCCCGAGCGCTCTGTTGACGGAAAAGCAGAATGTCCCTTTTCCGCCCCTTCTTCATTCTTCGGCCAAGACTACCAAGCTCTACGACCGCCGGAAGGAGCAGGTGACACTGGATGAGGTCGAGCGGGTGTTGATTTGATCCCGGACCGGACATTGACAAGCCAATCGGCCGATATAATAATATTCTTATACGGGCGAGGTGCACACGGATGCCGCAGACTGAGGTTTTCTTCTACCGGGACGAAGACGGCACGGTCCCCGTTCATGCGTGGCTTGAGGAACTTGCCGCCAAAAACCGCCGAGCCGCCGCTGCCTGCATTGCCAAGCTTCGGCTCCTCGAAGCGTTCGGCCATGAGTTGCGGCGGCCCAACGCTGATTACCTCAGAGAAGGCATCTACGAGCTTCGGGCCAGACGCGGAAACGTGAACTACCGCATGCTGTACTTCTTCCACGGCCAAAACGTCGCCGTCCTGGCCCACAGCCTCACCAAGGAAAAGAAAGTCCCGCCCGCCGACATCGAGCGGGCAATCGAGAGGAAAAGGCGCTATGAGCAAGAACCAGAAAAACGCCGGGCAACGATCACCATCCCGCAAAACCCGCAAGACCTCTAACGCTCTCGAAATCATCGATCGCACCATTGTGCGCGATGACACCGAACTTCGAGACATGATCGAGCAAGAGACGGTGAACGCCCTTGTCGCTCAGGCGATCTACGACGGCCGAACCAGCGCCGGCCTCACTCAGAAACAGCTCGCCGAGCTTATCGACACCAAGCAGCCCGTCATTTCGCAGCTTGAGGATGCCGACTACCCAGGGCATTCCCTCTCCATGCTCAAGCGGATTGCTACGGCCCTCAATTGCCGCCTGGAGATACGCATCGTTCCCAATACGCTGGCCCCCCAACATGCGTAGTCTGGACCTGCGGAGAAATGGGGTCGGGGCTCATTCAGTTTTTTCCGCCTGGAGGAAACCGTTGGTCGGATTCTCCGGCCACGGAAACCCGGGCGTAAGCCCAAATTGCCCAAACGGCCAAAATGAGTTCGTGTCCCCTCCCTGAAAGAGCCTTTTGTGTCAAGGGCCTCCCGGCGATTTTTTGCGCGCACGGTCCGCGCCCAAGCCCGCTAGGGCTTTATTTTGGTTGTTTGGGTTTCGTTG
>JBDRTC010000425.1:0-5044 GCA_043824335.1 Planctomycetota bacterium
GGAACGTTTCGATGTCGTGCTCCAAGGCGGAAAAGTCGTGGACGGAACCGGGGCTCCCTGGTACGTGGCCGACGTCGGCATTCGCGACGGAAAAATCGCCCGGATCGGGCGCATTGAAGCCGGGCACGCCGAGCGGCAACTCGATGTTTCCGGCCTGATCGTCGCTCCCGGCTTCATCGACATGATGGGCCAAACGGCCACGCCCATGCTCGACGACCCCGAGTCGGCGATGAACCTCTTGACGCAGGGAATCACCACGATCAACGCCGGGGAGGGCGCCTCGGCCGCGCCCCTTTCCGCCGAAGCCGCCCGGGGCGCCGGCTGGCAGACGATGGCCGAATACTTCCGGCTCTTGGAGATCAAAGGGCTGCCGCTGAACGTCGTCCAGACGGTCGGCCACACGCAGGTGCGGCGAATCGTGCTCGGCGACGTCGACCGGCAGCCGACCGAGGAAGAAATGGGGCGAATGAAGGACCTCGTGCGCGAGGGCATGGAAGCGGGCGCGATCGGCGTCTCGACGGCGCTGATCTATCCCCCGGCGGTCTTCGCCCGGGCCGATGAAATCTCCCAATTGGCGGCCGTTGCCGGCGAGTACGGCGGCCGCTACTACACCCACGTCCGCAACGAGGGGGATCAACTGCTCGAAGCCATCGACGAGGCTCTCCAAATCGGGCACTCCGCCGGGGTCCCCGTGCACATTTTCCACCTTAAGGCCGCCGGACGCGGCAATTGGCCCAAGATCGACCAGGCCATCGCCAAGATCAAGAAAGCCCGGGCGGCGGGCCAACAGGTGACGGCCGACGTCTATCCTTACGTCAACAACGGGCTGGGCATCGAGTCGTTCATCCACCCGCGACATTTCGCCGAAGGCCGCGATTCGCTGCTTGAGCGACTCGACGACCCAAAGCTCCGTGCGGAAATCCGCGACGAAATGGAAAACCAAGCGGGCTGGGAAAACTGGTTTCGACACACGGGAAACGACTGGAGCAAGGTGATCCTCGGACGCATCGAGGGCGAGCGTTACGCCCGCTTCTCGGGCCAGAGCCTGGCCGCCATTGCCGAGGCACAAAACGAAGACCCCTGGGATACGTTCTTCGCGATCGTCAAGGGCGGCGCGTTCGCGCTTCCCGAAACGATGACCGACGACAACAAGATCCGGCTGATGCAACAGGAGTTCATTTCGTTTTGCACCGACGTCGGCCCCCTCGGCGGTTCGCGGATCGCCTCGCACCCACGCGCGTGTGGCTCGTTTCCCCGCATGCTCGCCCGTTACGTGCGTGATCTGGGCGTCACCTCGCTCGAGCGGGCCGTGGCCCAGGCCAGCGCCGTGGCGGCCAACGACGTGATGGCCTACGACCGGGGCCGCATCGCCGAAGGTCTGGCGGCCGACATCGTCGTCTTCGACTACGAGAAGCTCGCCGATCGGGCCACGTTCGCCGAGCCGCACCGCCTCTCGGAGGGCGTGAAGTACGTGCTCGTCGGCGGCCGGCTCGTGCTGGACGACGGCAAGTTCACCGGCAATCGATCCGGGCGGGTCCTCCGCGGTCCCGGTTACCAGCGGGATAGCTCGCCGGACACCGTCACCACGGGCCGCGAAGACCCACGCATGGCAAGCTTCGACCAAATGGTCCGCCGCTTCATCCAAAAGCACGGCGTTCCGGGCGCGGCGCTGGCCGTCACCGACATGGGACGACTGGTCCATGCCCGGGGATACGGTTACGCCGACGTGGCCACAAAAGAGCAAGTCACGCCGGCGAGCCTCTTCCGGATCGCCAGCATCTCGAAACCGATCACCGCCGTGGCCGTGCTGCAACTCGTCGAGCGAAAACAAGTGAGCCTGGACGACAAGGTGCTCGACCTCCTCAAACACGAGCCGCACCTGGAGGAAGGAGTTCGAGCGGACCAGCGCCAGCGCTCGATCACCATCCGGCATCTGCTTGAGCACCGGGGAGGCTGGGACCGCGACGCCTCGTTCGACCCCATGTTCCAGTCGGTGCGGTTCGCCGAGGCGCTGGGCGTTGAGCCGCCGGCCGGGCCGGATCACGTCGTTCGCTCGATGCTCGGCCAACCGCTCGACTTCGATCCCGGGGAGCGGTATGCCTACTCGAACTACGGCTACTGCCTGTTGGGCCGCGTGATCGAAACGCTCTCGGGTCAGACCTACGAAGAGTACGTGAAGGAAAACGTGCTTTCCCCGCTGGGAATCCACTCAATGAAGATCGGCCGAACGCGGCTCGAGGGGCGCCAGGCCGGCGAGGTCCGTTACTACGACCCCGGCAAGGGTCCCTCCGTGTTTGCCGCCGATCTGGGCCAACCGGTTCCTTCACCCTATGGGGCATGGCACTTGGAAGCCATGGATTCACACGGCGGGTGGATCGGATCGGCCGTGGACCTGGCTCGATTCGCGTCCGCGTTTGATGATCCTGACCGCTGCCCTATCCTGAGCCGACAGAGCATTCAAACCATGCTCGCCCGACCACCGGGACTGGCGGGACACGAGCCCGACGGCAAGCCGAAACCGGTCTATTACTCTTGCGGCTGGCTGAACCGTGTGGTCGCCGACGAGAAGCTCAACAGTTGGCACACCGGCTCGTTGCCGGGCACGGCGGCGCTGGTCGTGCGGCGTCACGACGGCCGAAACTGGGTCCTCCTCTTCAACGCCCGCACGAGCCCCCATGCCTCGCACCTGGCCCAAGCCATCGACCCTCTCGTCCACCAAGCAGCCGACGAAGTCCGGGAGTGGCCGGAGCAGGACCTGTTCAAGGAACCTCAGTAGCCGTGTCTCGGCACGGCCCTACTGGCAGATCCGGCAGAGGGTGGGCGAGGGTTTGCCGCCGGGCATGTCGGTGCGCGGGGTGTGGGTCAACTGCTCCCGGACGGGCTCGAACGTGGCCAGGATCGCCCGGTAGTCGGGGTCGTCCTTGCTCGCGAAGACCGGCTCGCCACACGACTGGCGGCCGCCGGCGGCCTTGGCCAGCGGGGCCATGAGGAAGCTGTTTGTTTCGGGCTCGGTGATCCGGGTCCAGGGGCGGCGGGGAGTCTTGCCCTCGCTGTGGCACGCCGCGCATCGGCGGGCGGCCACCTCGGCCAACACGGCGTCGACTTGGTCGGGGTAGACTCGGCGGCAGCTTTGGGCCTCGGGATAGGCGGTCTCCGTGTTTCCGTAGTAGGGTATGTCGAGGTCGATCCAGGTGAGGATCCGCCGGCGGCTTGCGTCGTCCATTTCGAGGCGCGGCTTGCCCTCCGCATCCGGGTGGCCGCCGAGGACGACGTCGGCCAGCATGCTTCGGGGGGAGCCCCAGGTCTTGGGGCGGATCTCGAAGACGTTCCACTCCTGCGTGTTGTAGGACGGGATCCAGTTGACATAGGGGCTTCCCCGCCCGCCCTGGTTCTCGCGGGCGAGCACGTCGTAGGAGACGTTGAAGTAGTCGGTCTTCGCGCCCGTCAGATCGACGATCCGCGGGCCGGTCATGCGATGGTTCGGCGAGTACGCGGCGTTCTCCGGGAGCGGCATTCCGACGGTGGAGTAGGGAGCGTCCACCGGGTTATGGCAGCCCGTGCAATGCCGATCTAGCACGGGCTGGACGATCCGCGAGTAGTCAAAGCCGCCCGGGCCCCATTCCGGCGGCTCGAGGTCTTTCGGCGGCCGGCTGTAGGCCACTCCCAGCCGCGCGGTCGATGCCTGGCGGCGGTGCTCGTGGCAGCCGATGCACCCTTGCACTTCGCCGGGCATGAAGTGGGTGAAACTCCGCATCCGCTGCACCGCCCGACCTTGAGAATCCAACACTTGAAAGTAAAGCGGCACGCCGGCCGGCACGCGGAAACAGGCCGAGCCGTCCGGATCGACCGGCACTTCACCCAGCACCTCTTTTCCCGCGTAGGTCGCCCCGCAGGAGATGCAGGGGAACTGCCAGCCGAACGGACCGTGCTGCGGGGTCAGGCGCACGGTCTTCTCCAGCTCGCGGACCACGCGGAGGCGGGTGACCTCCCCACGCCGCACCTCGGGCTCCAGGCCGTTGTAGACGTCTTGCAAGTAGATGGTGGCATACGGGGCCGGCTCCTCGGGCAAGCCCGAGCTGATCACCGGGGGCCGGTTCCTCGGCCGGACGGGCTGCGTTGAGAAGTACTGCATGCCGTCGTCCGGAGCGGGCAGGGCCACCGCCCGGCAATCGCCCTGGAGCGTTCGAACCAGCACCGGCCCCTGAGAGGAAACCAGGAACCGCCGGCCGTCCAGGGGCACGGGCGAGTTGTACTGCTTGGTGCCGCCGAAGTTGCCGGTTCCCTCGTCGACGCCGGGGACCGCCACGTCCGGCGTGATGTTCTCGATGGCCGCCTGGGCGTTGACCCCCTTGGAGCGGTCGATCACGCCGATCGCCCCGCGCGCCGGGCCGTTGTGCCCGGTCATCGTGCAGAGGATCTTGGTCGTCCCCGGGATCGAGCGGGGCTCCATGAACGTGCCGGGCGAAAGGACCCGGTTGCCGAAATAGACGGCCAGCCCGGTCCCGTCGGGATTGATCGACCAGAGACTTTGGATGGGGCAGGCCGGCTTGTCGACGTATTCCCAGCGCGAGTAGATGATCCGCCCGCTCTGGAGCACGTAAGGCGTGAAATCGTTCAGATAGTTCGACGACAGCTTGCGGAGGTTCGAGCCGTCGGCGTCCATGCGGTACACGATCCCCACCGGGGCGTTCCAGCAGTAGGCGAACTGCGGATTCTTCGTGCATAGGAAGGCGATGCCGCCGTCGGGGAGCCAGCAGGCGTTGTAGTCGTTCCACGGCCCGTCGCTCAAGCGCGTGAGGTTCGAGCCGTCGACGTTGATCGTCCAGAGGTGATAGCCTTCGTGCTCGTGGCGCCGCCAACTGAAGAGGACCACCCGGCCGTCGTAGGAGAGGTCGCAATCGAGAATCTGCCCGGTGGGTGTGGCCACCAGCTCGCGCGGCTCGTTCTCCGGCTTCCGGGCGGAAGCAACGTACAGACCGCCGCCGGCCTGAAACCCCTCGTAGTGATAGGTGTAGACGTGCGTGGCGAGGATCTCGTGCCGCTT
>JBDRTC010000426.1:0-8183 GCA_043824335.1 Planctomycetota bacterium
GGTTCTCGATCATGTCGCGTCGGGCGGTGACCGCTTCCAGGGCCGGCATTTGCTTCAGCTCGCGGTAGAGGGCGTCGGTGTGTTGCGGGTTCCGATCGGTGGCCAGTTGGACGCCGCTCAGCGCCATCTCTTCGTCGATCAGGCCGCTCAGATAATGGATGTCGGCGTAAACGGCCGTGCCGAAGTAACTGTCGGCGATCCGGAGGACCGGCGCCCGGCGCTCGCGTCGCAGTCCTCGAATGGGCTGAATCGTAACCAGGTCCCCCTGCTCGAGATGAAGCAGTTCGGCCAGCTTTCGGGTCATCACCAGTCCGGTCGGGGGGACGGGAATGGGAGTCGCCCCGAGGCCGCGGGGGACGGTCAACCGGGCGTCGGGCACGATCCCCATGATCCCGCCCTTCTTGCGGTAGGGGCCGTTGGTGAGCGTGCAGGCGACGTTAAGGATCGGCTCGGCCCGGTCGACTCCAGGCAGTCGGGCCGCCTCCAAGAGCGCGTCTTCGCTTTGCTCGTCCTTAAACGCCAGATCGACGTCGCTTCGGAGGATCCACTTGAACTGGTAGTCGACCAGGTATCTCGTCGCGTCGGCCATCATGAACCCGTTGACCAACACGGCGCTTCCCATCGCCGCGGCAAAGACGCCGGCAATGGTCCGCCCCCGGCTGCGGACCACGCCGCGGAGCACCATGCGCCAGCCGGAACTGAGCCGGTTCCAGAACCACTCCACCCGCTCCAGCAGGATGGCCCCCCCCTTTTTTCGGCGGCTTGGGCCGCATCGCTTCGGCCGGCCTCAGCCGCAGCACCGCCCGGGTGCCCCGCAGGCTCCCCAGGATTGCACAGGCCAGGCTGATCAACACCGCAACCGCCATCAACTCGGGATAGAAGCGGTTGGCCAACTCCGGGAACTCGTAGATCTTGCGGTACATGTGGGTCATGCCGCCGGCCATCCAGTGTCCCAGTCCGCAGCCGGCCAGTCCGCCGGCCAGGCCCACGGCGAGCCCGAACTTGAGGAAGTGGAGGAACACCTGGCCGTCGGAGTAGCCCAGCGCTTTGAGCGTGCCGACCACGGTTCGCTGCTGCTCGGCCAGCCGGCGCAAAAGCACGTTGAGCACCATCGCGGCCACGGCCAGGAAGATGCAGGGCATGATCAACGCGAAGACTTTGAGGCCCTGGATCTCAGAACTGAGGAACTTGTCCGACATGTGATCCCCAAGCGGCGTCGTGGCAAACACTCCGTACGGCGAGAGCAGACGTTCGGCCTCGTCCATCAAGGCGCGAGGGCTTTGGCGGGCTTCCGGGGTCAGCCGGCCCACGACCTGGTTGGCCGCGCCGTCGAAGTCGAACACGTCTTCGGCGTAGGTCCGCTTGAGATAGAAGACACCAAAATGCGCCGGGTCGGGCGCCAGGGCGCCGGGCTGCAACAGGTAGACGAACTCGCTGGAAATCGCGGTCCCCACGATGAACAACTCCTGGCGGCGGTTGTTCAGCACCAGCCGGATCCAGTCGCCGGGCTTGAGCTTGTGGTAGGCGGCGAACGCCTCGTTCACCACGACTTCGTTCTCGCGGCGGTCGGTGAAATAACCGCCCCGCTGGAGCACGACGTCGTTGATCACCGGCTCCCGGCGGTCCGGAAGCGAGAGGACCAGCCCGTTGAGCGGCTTCTCGACGCGATCCAGGTCGACCGTGGCGTAGAACCCGATGCGGGGACGGATCGCTGCCACGCCGGGTAGCTCGGCCAGAGCCTCCAACTCGGTCAGGGGGGCCTTCTTCAGGTCGATCCAGAAATCGGCCATCCGGCACTGCCCGTAGTAGCGTCGCTTGGCCTCGGTGAGGTTGTTGTAGGCCGCCCCCATCGACACGAAGCAGGCGACGCCCACGGCGATGATGCTGATGATCGCCAGCAGCAAGAGCACGGAGGACCAGGAGGCCACCAGGTCGCGTCGCAGCTTGCGGTCCAGCACGCTCACCAGATGACCTCCTCCGGCGGCACCGGCTCGGGATTCGACTTGACGTCGACGATCTGCCCGCTGCGGAGCCGGATCACCCGGTCGGCAACCGGGGCGATCGCGCCGTTGTGGGTGATCAGCACCACCGTCTTGCCGAGCTTCTCCTTCAAGTCGACCAAGAGCCGCAGGATCCGCTTGCCCGTGGTAAAGTCCAAGGCGCCGGTCGGCTCGTCGCAGAGGAGCAAGGCGGGGTTCTTGGCCAGCGCTCGGGCGACGGCGACCCGCTGCTGCTCTCCGCCCGAGAGCTGCGACGGAAAATGATCCAGCCGGTCTTCGAGATCCACCAGTCGCAGGGCCTCGTTTACGTCCATCGGGTCGCGGCTGATCTCGGTTGAAACGAGCACGTTTTCCCGCGCGGTGAGGTTGGGCACCAGGTTGTAGAACTGGAAGACGAACCCCACGGTGTCGCGGCGGTATCCGGTGAGTTCGGAGGCGGTGAAGGTGGTCATCTCGCGGTCGCGGAACCAGACCCGGCCCGCCGTGGCGCGATCCAGCCCGCCGACAATGTTCAAAATCGTCGTCTTCCCCGACCCGCTCGGCCCGACCATCACCAGCATCTCCCCCTCGCAGATCTCCAGCGTTACGTCGCTGAGCGCCTCCACGCTCACTTCGCCCATCTGGAACGTCCTGCCGACGTTCTCCAGACGGAGCAGACAGTTGGAGTTGATCCCGGATCTGGCAGTTTCCATGGACTCTTGCTGGAAAAAAACGGAGAAGGTGCCGTCGCTGGACTCTATCTTCAAGGTAGGTCAAGAGTTAACGCAACGCAACCGCCTCCGAGGGCGCCAATCGCCGGACGTTGCCCACCGTCACATCTCTCCTCATCCTACTCCTCGGAAAAATCCCCTTAAAGCCGGGGCTCGGACAATCTCGTCGACCGTTTTCGCTTCGCCGACACCCTACGATTCTCGGTGGAGTTTCTGTTATTCTTAGGGGTCATGACCAACGCCGAGATCGCCGCTGTTTTCGACCAGATCGCCAACCTGTTGGAGTTCCAGGGGGCGAATCCTTTTCGGGTTCGCGCGTACCGGAACGGGGCCAGGGCGATCAAGGATTTCCCGGAATCGGTCGAGGACGTGGCCAGCCACGCCGACCGCCGGTTGACCGACATCACGGGCATCGGCAAGGACTTGGCCGAAAAAGTGGTCACGCTGCTCAAGACCGACTCGCTCCCCATGCTCGACGACCTTTTGGCCGAAATCCCCGAAAGCGTGCTGGCGATCCTTCGCGTTCCCGGGCTGGGGCCCAAGCGGGCCGCCGTGCTCCACAACGAGCTCGGCGTGAACAACCTCGACCAGCTCCGCGACGCCTGCCAGTCGCACCGGGTCCGCCAGCTCAAGGGCTTTGGGGCCAAGACGGAAACGTCGATCCTCGACGGCCTGGAAATCGCCGCCCAGGCCGAGAAGCGGACCTACTGGGCCCGGGCCGAAGAAATGGTCCAGTCGATCCTCGAGCACCTAAGGACGTGTGGGGCCGTCGAAAAGATGGAGCCGGCCGGAAGCTACCGCCGGGGAAAGGACACCGTCGGCGATCTCGACGTGCTCGTGGTGGCCGGCCAAGCCGAGGAGGTGATGGACTGCTTCGGCGCCTACCCCCGCGTCAGCCAAGTGCTCGCGCGGGGTGAGACAAAAATGTCGATCCGGCTGGGGAGCGGAATGCAGGTCGACCTCAGGGTGGTGCCGGCCGAGTCGTTCGGCGCCGCGCTTCAGTACTTCACCGGCTCGAAGGACCACAACATCGTGCTCCGCGGCAAGGCCAAGAACCTGGGGCTCAAGGTCAACGAATACGGCGTTTTCCGTGGCAACGAGCGGATCGCCGGGGCCACGGAGGAAGAGGTTTACGCCGCGCTGGGGCTCCCCTGGTTCCCGCCCGAGCTGCGGGAAGCGCGGCGCGAATTCGACTGGGCCGAGCAGGGCGAGCTGCCCCGCCTGGTCGAACGGGGCGACGTGCGCGGCGACCTGCACATGCACAGCACCTGGACCGACGGACTGGACACGATCGAGCGGATGGCCGCCGAAGCCAAAAAACGGGGACTCCGGTACATCGCGATCACCGACCATTCCAAGCGGGTGGCCATGGTCGGCGGACTCACGGCCGCCGGCCTGCGCCGCCAATGGGCCGAGATCGACAAGCTCAACGAGGGGCTCCAGGGATTCACGATCCTCAAGGGCGTCGAGGTCGACATCCTGGAAAAGGGAGGCCTGGACCTCGACGACGAGGTCCTCTCCGAGGCCGACTGGGTCGTGGCCAGCGTCCATTACGGCCAGAGCCAGCCGCGAGACAGGATCACCCAACGCGTGGTCGAGGCCCTGGAAAACCCTCACGTTTCGGCGATCGCCCACCCCACCGGACGCCTGTTGAACCGGCGAAACGCCTACGAAATCGACCTGGACGCCGTGCTCAAGGCCGCCCGCGACCACGGCAAGATGATGGAGCTGAACTCCCACCCGATGCGGCTCGACCTGGACGACGTCGCCTGCGCCGCCGCGAAGGGCTACGGGGTGCCGATCGTCATTTCGACCGACGCGCACAACGTGAACGGTCTGGACGCAATGCGTTACGGCGTGCTCCAAGCGCGGCGAGGCGGCCTGACCCGAGAGGACGTGGCCAACACGCGCACGTGGCCGCAGGTGAAGAAGCTGCTTGGAAAAGGGGGATAGCGCGCTCGTGTCATTCGATCTTGGCGGTTGGTTGCCTGGGGCAAAGCGAAGCGGTGCCCCAGTTTGTGATGCCCTGGGGCTTCGCTACGCTCAGCCGCCAGCCACCCACAGACCCAAGTGACACGAGATACGCCGCTCGGCGCGGGTCTCCCGACCCCGCCGACGACAGACCGGGCCACAGCGTGGGCGTCCCCTCCGGCCGAGAGGGCCCGGCACGATCAGGGTGCAGTAGCCAACACTCGACCGGACGGACAGCGTCCGATATGAACTTGACCACCCCAGTCTACCGAGGGGCCAACGTGATTCAGGAAGTACGTACTCCCGGGAGCTTGGAGACCACCTAAAGCCACGACTTGGACTGGCATTGACTGACAGGTGACGTAGAGGCCACTACAGATCAGGGTTGGGCCGCCTCGCGTTCTTCTTGGCCGGGTTCCTCGGCTTCCGGTCCTTTCGGGGTCGCCGGTTCGCCGGCAGGTTCCGCGTCGCCGGGCTTTTCCATGTCGCCTTCCGAGGTCTCGGCCTCTTGCGTCTTGGCTTCTTCGGCGGCGGGCTCCTCGGTCTGGGGTTCCGACTGCAAATCGAAGTCGAGCACGTTTTCTCCCGGTTCGACGCTCACGATCAACCGGGATCCCTCATTGTATTGTTTCGGCACGCGCTGGGGAATCTGGACTTCCTTGCCCGATTCGTCCCGGCTGGTCGTTTCGGTCGTGATCCGCACGGTGTGCGTTCCCACCGCGGCCCCCGGCTTGTCTTTTGTGTATGCCAGCTCGTATCGGCCGAGATTGTCGGTGGCGCCGTAGGAAGGGGGAAACCGTTTCTGGGGCTGGAATGCCACCTCGGCGCCCACGAGCGGTTCGCCGTCGAGCCGCACGGTCCCGGTGACTTTAGCCAACTCCGGGGTTCCCCCATTGCACCCAATCGCGAGAACCGCGAAGAGAGCCGACGTCACGAGGAGGCGGACAGACCGATCGCGACTGGTCATAGCTTCGGAATCCCTAATTTCTTGCGACTTGGCTGGCCCTTTTCAACGGGCGACTAGAAATCCTGCACCACCTCTCCGTCGTTGCGGATGCCGAGTTTCTGGTATGTCCCCAGGGTGGCGCCGAAATATCCCGTGGCAATCGGAACGTTGAAGTTGACGACGCCCGAATTGTTGAAGCGGATGTTCTCGTTGATGAACCGCACGGAGCCGTCGCATAGCGCGAAGTTCGACCCGTTGGGGTGCGAGCTGCTGAATCCTTCACAGCAATGGTCGTTGCCCATGTTGCGAGGATCGTTGATCTTGATGCTCACCCTGCCGAGAACGTAGTCGGCGCCCCTGGGGCCGCCGCCCCGGGCGTCGGGCACTCCGGCCCAGGTCCCGGCGGCGCAGTAGAAGTCGCGTTCGCCGAGCGCGAAGGTGTTGCTGGTTCCGTCTCGGATATCGGCGAAGCCGACGGCGCTGTTGGGGAAAAAGATGCCGTTGGCCGGCTCGTCGCCGATGTCCCAGAAACCGGTCACGGCGATGAAGTTCGACGTGGCCGCGAAGAAGCTCGTTCCCACCGGCGCCTCGCCGTCCATGTCTCGAATCTGGTCGGTCTTCTCCAGAAGATGGGGCGTCCGGTCGGTGGGGCACCGGAACATGGCCATCGGCTGCTCGACGAGCATCCGGCCCAGGGGGTCGTTGAGCACGTCGACCAGGCGGCGCTGGTTGGGCGACAACTCCCGGTAGAGCGATCCTTTCTCCATCAGCGGCAAAAGAAAGACCGCCCAGCCCCATTGCTGACGCCGGCGCACGCCGTCGTCGATCGTGCCCGGCGGGAATGCCTTGTGCGTGTTCTCGTAGTTGTGCATCGCCAAGGCCACTTGCTTCATGCGGCTTGAGCACTGCATTCGCCGGGCCGCCTCTCGGGCGGCCTGTACCGCCGGCAGCAAGAGTGCGATGAGGATGCCGATAATGGCGATCACCACCAGCAGCTCGACCAGGGTGAACGCCGGCCTCGGATTCCGGCGGGCAGGCGGGGGATCAATTTTCATAAGAAGCACCGGTAACCTCTCCCCTTCCCCTCCAGACCCAAAACCCCGCTCGCGACCCGGCCCCAAAAGGCGAAGCCCTCTTGAGCTCTCGACGACCGCGACTCGGCGCGGCCGGGCTTCTAGGGGTCCGTGAGCTCGAAATCGACCTTGTTCTTGCCGGGCTTGACTTCCGTCTTCAACCCCGAATTGTACTTCGGCGGCACCAGTTGAGGGAGCTTGGTTTCGTTGCCCTGGGGATCCGTGCCCGCAGTCGAAGTCGTAATCCGCACCGTGTGATCGCCGATCATCGCCCCTCTCTTGTCGCGGGTGTACATCAAGTCGTATTTGCCCTTTTCGTCGGTCGTGCCGTAGGAGGGGGAGCCGTCGTCCGGCTGAAACTCCAACTCGGCGCCCGGCAGCGGATTGCCGTTGAGCTTGACCTTGCCCGAGACCCTCCCTCGGTCCGGGCCGTCGCCGCCACACCCCGTAACGCACAGGGCGAAGAGGCCCCAAACGCACGTGATTCCCGCAAATCGAATGCGACCGAACATGGCACGAAGTCCTTGATCTCTGTTCGACTAATACTCTTCGTCTGTTCGACTAATACTCTTCGACGGGCTGCTCATCGTCGACAATCCCCAGCCTCTGGTAGGTCCCCAGGCCTGCGGCGATGGGTCTCAATTTCACCGGCGTGGTGAAGTCGATGATCCCGGCGTTGTTGAAGCGGATGTTCTCGCTCACAAACCGCACGGAACCATCGCACAGCGCGAACTGGGCCCCGTTGGGGTGCGAGCTGCTGAAAGCCTGGCAACAACTGGGATTCCCCACGTTTTTCACGGCGTTCATCTTGTAGCTCACCCGGCCGAGAACGTAATCCGCCCCTCTCGGTCCACGGCCCCTGGCGTCGCGAACCCCGGCCCAGGTGCCGGCGGCACAGTAAAAGTCGCGCTCGCCCACGGCGAACGTGTAGCTCGTTCCGTCGACGATATCGCGAAAATCCACCTCGCTGTTGGCGCCGAAGAGCCCGTTGGAGGGCTCGATTCCGATCTCCCAGAACCCGGTTACCCCGATGTAGTTCGACGTTGCCGCGTGGAAATTGGGCCCCACCGGCGCAACTCCGTCCATGTCGCGAGGTTGATCGGTGCCTTCGAGCAAGGGGCCAGTCCGGTCGGACGGGCAGCGGAACGTCGAAAGCGGTTTCTGACACAGCGTCTGGGCCACGGGGTCGCCCAGAAGCTCGACCAGGCGTCGGTCATTGGGGGCCAACTGACCGTGCAGCGGCCCCTGCTCCAGATACGGCAGCAGGAAAACCGCCCAGCCCCACTCCTGGCTCTGGGGCACGCCGTAGTCAACCGTTCCCGGCGGGAACGACTGGAAAACGTCGTGATAATTGTGCAGCGCCAGGCCGATCTGCTTCAGCCGGTTGCTGCACTGCATGCGCCGGGCCGCCTCCCGGGCGGCCTGGACCGCCGGCAACAACAGCGCGACGAGGATCCCGATGATGGCAATCACCACCAGAAGC
>JBDRTC010000427.1:0-5547 GCA_043824335.1 Planctomycetota bacterium
GAATGACGAAGTAACTCGGCAGCTTCACGGTTGACTGAATACTGAACGCTTGGCGCTTCCTTCTTCACACTTCAACATTCCTTGTTCGATATTCGATATTCCTGTTGAATTGGTATATTATTCTTTGCGAGTTGCCTTAGGCTGTTAGACTGTTAGGCGGTTAGGGGGCAAGCTTCAGCACGTCACGTTGTGCAACCTTGCCGCGCGGTCGAAACGACCGGATCGTCCAACAGCCCAATCGCCTAACAGTCTAATCGTCGAACAGTCTGACTCCCTCAACACTTTGGCCGCGGCTATTCCTTTCCGCGAGCTACATTCTTCGCGATCAGCCCGGCGAGGTAGCCTCCCTTGAAACCGCCGTCGATGTTGACCACCGTGACGTTGGCCGCGCAACTGTTGAGCATGCCCAGCAGGGCGGCCAGTCCGCCGAAGCTGGCCCCATAACCGATGCTGGTCGGCACGGCGATCACCGGACAGGCCACGTACCCTCCCACGACACTCGGGAGCGCCCCTTCCATGCCGGCCACCACCACGACGGCGTCGGCCGTTTGCAACGGGCCGAGGTTGGCCTTCAGGCGGTGGGGTCCGGCAACGCCGACGTCTTGAATCAGGTGGACTTGCGCGCCGGTCCAGACGGCCGTTTCCCGGGCTTCCTCGGCGACCGGAAGATCGCTGGTCCCGGCGGTGACGATGGTCACCCGGCCCGACGTGGTCGGCTCGGTCTCTCGCTTGCCGGTCGCGCCGGCGGCCGTGGGGATGCGGAACGTGCGCCCCACGGTGTTGTAGACCCCGGTCGGAAACGTCGAGCCCAACTCGGCCGCCTGCTCGGGTGCCATCCGCGTGGCCAGCACGTCGACGCCGTTTTCCATGAGCGCGTGAAAGATCTTCTCCATCGCGGCGACCGACTTCCCCTCGGCAAACACGACTTCGGGGAAGCCGCAGCGTCGGGCGCGGTCCAGATCGAGCTGGGCCTCGCCCACGTCGGCGATCTGCGGACCGCCGAGCCGGCCGGTTCTTCGCCAAAACTCCTCCACCGACAACTCCCCGGCAACCAGCCGCCGGGCCAACCGTTCGATTTCGTGCGAATTCATAGATCTAATGGTAGCGGACGCGACCGGCGAAAACAAGCGTGAACGATCGGCGCTTGTTCGTGCGCCTGCGACTCCCTGCAGAGGAGGATCACCGAAGCGGCGGCTCGAACACGTCGAAGGCGTCGACGGTGACGGGGCCTTCCCCGAGGGTCACCAGCTTCAACGTGTGGGGACCGGTCGGCAGATTCTCCACGAGGTGAAGGCGGAATCGCTCCTTTTGTTGGCCCTTGAAATCGACGCGGCCCGTGGCGCAGCGGTAGACCTCGAAGGTAAACCGATCGCCTTTGCGATTGGTGTCGGCCGCGCGCCAAAGCTCCGGGGGGATGGTGATTTGGCCCGAGTTGCTCACGAACACCGTTTCTTTGGGGTTTTCGGGATCGTGCCTGCTGAAGATCGTCACTGGCGATTCGACGGCAAGCTTCGGTTCAGGACTCCGTACGGCGCCAGCCCGATCGAGGCCTTGATCAGGTAGCTGCACGTACAGCCGTCGGTGGCGTCGGGCATCAGCACCAGGCCGCCGACGGGCAAGACGTTGATCCAGCAGGCGGGCCGAATGCCCCCGTAGTTTTCCGTCTCCTGGCCCCGCGAGAGGTCGACGTAGCCCAACGTGGCCGAGCGGAACACCATCATGTACGTCGACCCCGCCGGGATGTTACAGCCGTAGGAGCGGGTGAGCTTGAAATCCTTTTGCTCGCCGGTGAGCAGGTCCCAGGCCCCCGGTTGGCAGTAGATGGTGCGGCCGTTGAGGATGGGCCGGGTGACGGCGTCGGTCTTCCTGTCCCACCGCCGGCTCCCCGTGGCGGCGTCGAAGGCCGTCATCCGCCCGCCCAACTCCGAGGCGAGCTTGAACCGCCAGTCCTGATAGCACATCAGGAGTGTCTCGTGCTCCGGACTGAGCGCCAGGAGGGTGCCGTAGATGTCGTCGTCTGATTTCCAGAGAAGATCGCCGCCGGCGGCGTCGAGCGTCACCAGGGCGCCGGCCGGATGCACGTCGCCGGGGTCGGGCACGCCGCGCTTCTTTTCCAAGCGCCGATCGCCCAGGGCCATCGGCCGGTCGATCAGGTGCACCCGGCCGTTGCCGATGGCGATCGTATTGTGCCGAATGGAGTTCTCGGGCTGGTAGCGCCACTTGAGCCGGCCGGTCTTGGCGTCCATGGCAAACAGGAGGAGCGATTCGGTGAACTGCGTGCTCATGTCGCCCGGACGGAACCGGTACGTGACCAGGTGCCCGGTATCGGCGAGCGTGCCAAAGAGCGTGTCGCCCACGCAGGCGATCACGCCCCAGGTGCCGGGCTTTCCGTCGGGCTGATCGGGGGCCTGGAACTCGGCCAGGAGCTTACCGGTAACCGGGTCGAGCCTGAGACATTTTGGGCCGGTGTGGATGTAAACGCCCCCCTCGCCCGCGCAGAAGTTGCTCCCCGTGCCCGAGACGCCCATCAGCGGGTCGCCGTCGAAGACGGTTTGGATATTCGGAAGGGGATACTCCCACAGCTTCCGGCCGTTGTACGGGTCGACACACAGCACCGCGTGGAGCCCTTCGACAAAGAGACGGCCGTCGAGGAACAAGGGGGAGCGGCCGCGCCCGTGCCGGCTGGGCATCTCGAAGCCGAGGTCGGTAAACCAAAGCATGCCGAGCGGCCCTTTGACCCGCGTGTCGGCCGAACAGTTCGTGTTGGCCGGATCGCAATACTGGTGCGTCCACGTGCCGGCCCCTTCCAGCGGGCCGCGGACGGTCTTTTTCATCTCTCCCAGCTTGCCAATCGAGGCCACGCCGCCGTACGGCCGCAAGACGCGGTTGGCTTCCCGGTCCAAGTCGGGAGACACGTCTTCAGTGAGCGAGCGGCCGGAGACGACCAGGTTGGCGAAGTAGCTCGGGTACGCCGTCTGGAGCGGATCGCCCTGGTGTACGGTCACTCGCACGCCGTACAGCCCGGCGGCGTCGAGTCTTTGCCGAGCCAGCTCGACGTTCCGCGGATCGGGATCGACGGCGTAAACGTGGAGCTTCGTCCGCGTTGCCAAGGCATGGGCCAGGGCCCCGTCGCCACAGCCAAGGTCGAGGCAGTAGCCTTCCGTAACGCCGCTTTGAACCAGGATCTCTTCCGCGGCTTTGTCAAACGGGCGGAGGTCATGTTCAGGGGCGAGGCGTGAGGGGCGAGGGGTGAGGCGTGAGCCCCCAGGTTCATCCTGGGGCCGACCGGCGAGGGCTTCTTCCACCGCGCCGGCTCCAAAGCAATGGATCGTGCCCCGCTCGGTGCTGACGAAGAGCCGGCCGTCGGCCACGGCCAGCCCAAAAGGAAGTCCGTCCACGCGGTCCGACCAGACCGGCTGCCGGGACTCTGCGTCGACGGTGGCGACGCCGTGCCCTTCGGCCCCGGCCCCGGCCGAGACGATCGTTTTTGCAGCCACGACCAGCGAGGTTCCGCCGTAGCCGGTCGGCGACGACCAGTCGTCCTCGAGCCGTGTGACTTGAACGGTGTTCCCCGTTCGATCGGTTGTCTCCGCTTTCACGAAGTGCGAGGCCCGGATCGAGCCGTCGTCCCAATGGATCACGCCTTCGGGGCACGTGGCGGTCAGGGCGGGCCGCAGCGCCGGGATCGACGAGCTTCGAGCGCCCGTCGCGACGTTGAACACGGCGCCGCGGTTAAAGAAGACTTCCTCGGCGGCCACGATCTCCGCCCCGCCGAACTTGGTGTTCTCTTGGAGATGAAAATAGAGCAGCTCTCCGCCAGCCCGGCGGAACGCGGCCGGGACCGCGCGGCCCGTGGGCACCAGCAGGACGTCGCCCGCCAGGACCAGGTGCCCCTGGGCGGAAACGCCGCTCTTGGCGTTGGCGCCGCCGTGCGGCTGGGCCATGTAGATCCCGCCCGACTCGTCGTTCAACCACAGCACTTTCCCGGTCTCCGCTTCCAGGGCGTAAACAAAAATGCCCTCGGAAGGCCAGATGCCCGCGGCGAAGTAGACGACGCCGTCGGCGATCACCGGTCCGCCGCGCGCCGGCCAGCGGCTGGCAATTCGGTCGTTGGCCAGGATCATGCTCTCTTCCGGTCCGCCGCGAAGCTTCCAGAGCACGCGGCCGTCGTCGACGGCCAGGCAGTACAGAAAGCCGTCGTCGCTCACCACGAACAGGCGGTCCTTCCAAACGGTGGGCGCAAAGCGGACCGGGGCGCCGGTGAAGAACGCCCAACGCTCGGTCCCGGTGGCGGTGTCGAGGGCGTAAACCTTCCCGTCCGCCGAACTGCCGAAGAAAAGCAGATCCCCGGCGACCACCGCGTGGTAGGCCCGGTCGAAAGGCATGCGCGTGTCGCGTCCCGACCACGCAGGCTGCGGCTCGTGGCGGGGCCGGTAGGTCCATTGAAGCGACAGCTTCGCGGGGAGCGTCTCGGCCGTGTAGCCGCTCCGCCGACTATCGCCGCGATACGTGGGCCAGTCGGCGGCAAGCGTGGTCGCCACGGTCGCACATGCGAGAGCCACCGCCAGCGGAAGCAGACGAATCAGCCGTTTCATGATCTACCCTTTGGTGCAATGTGGAGGCTTCCGCCGTTTCAAATTCCCGGGCGCCCTCACCGAATCCTCGTATCGCGATCCTAAGCGGCCTCCGCCGGCAAGTCAACGATTCGCCCGACTCGGGAACAAAAACGGCCACGCTGAACGCCGCTTGCCGACGTGCCGACGGGCAAGTGGATGCACGTCGAGATCGCCTGCGGCCCGGGCCGCACAGCCCCCAACGCCAACGGCGTTGTGCCTCGCAGCCCCCAACGCCAACGGCGTTGTGTCTCGCAGCCCAGGGTTGCGAAGCTACCCTGGGATCCGATCCGACCACCACATAAAAACCCCAACGGGGTTTTGTCCTCGCCAATCCCTCCACCGCCGCAGGACGGAACCCCCTCGGGGTTCCCGGCAAGAACCTCGGCCTCCCCCATTCTTCTCGTTCCCAAGCTCCGCTTGGGAACGCGCGTCTGCGAAGCTCCGCCGGGTGCCCCTGCTTCGTGGAGTCCAGCGGGGTGTGCCACTGCTGGGAACCAGCAGTGCTTTGCTGTACCGGTCCCTGCCATGGCCCCTTGATCTCACGAAATCCCCCCGAAGGAAAACGCCGCCGCCTCGCGGGTGTTCTTCCTCAAGCCCGCCACGGCACTGCTTGTTCCAAGCAGTGGCACACCGCCCTGAGCCCCGTCGCCAAGCAGGGGCACCCGCGCGAGGATGTTCGGCGGCCGATCGTGCTGCGACCCCTACTTTCCGCCTGCCTCGAGCACGGCCTTTGCGTGGCGGGCGAGGTGGCCGCGGAGGTCTTGGGTGTATTGGGTGAGGATTTGTTTGCCCAGGTCGCCGTAGTCGCCGCAGCGATAGAGGGCCCGGGCCAGGAGCAATTCGCGGAGCGAGTCGCGCCGGGTCTTTACGCCGACGGTATTGCCGCTGTCTTCCTGGTCGCGGCGGCGGGCCTCCTCGACCGTGTCGTGGA